>DXVY01000099.1 GCA_019417145.1 Clostridiales bacterium | reverse complement strand
CCCCTAAGGCGGGCGTATCGGTCTTTACCGAAAAGACGGCCGCCGATACCGGCCTGTTTATCCAGTACGGCCCCTCCATTATGGATCGGCTGATTCGGGGATAAATATATAGAAAGAAGGAGCCTCGCCTCCGGCTTATTGGCCGGAGGCGAGGCTTTTTTTCATTTGTTCATCTTGGGATTCTGGGTGCGTCCCAGCAGGTAATCCACTGAGCAGTCCAGAAAGTCGGCCAATATACACAACGTGGCTGCCGACGGCTTGCTGCGCCCGCTCTTCCAGTCGCTGATGTTGCCGGAGGATATGCCGGTGGCCTTAGAAACTTTTTGGGCCGTCAGCCTCAATTCGGCCATGCGCCGGAACAAATTGTCCACAGTCATAGGAAAATACGCCTCCTTTACTTTGCACAAAATTTTATATGATTTTTTGTGTACATCTTTTCAGATGTAAAATCCACTGTATCTTTTCGTTTTGCATTATAATGCGAAGCGGAAAGGAGAGAGCGCAAATGAAGCTACATTATCAATTTCTAATCTTTTGCAAAAACGTAAAATACCTGCGGGAGAAAAACGGATTATCCCTAACCGCCATGGCCAAAATCATGCATGTGACCGTTCCCATCCTCAGAAAGATTGAGGCCGGAAATATGCCGGGCAATACCCAGATTACGGTCATTTTCCATGTGGCCAGGCATTTTTCCTACCATCCCGCCCGGCTGTTTCAGCCCTTATACGACGTCGACCCAGAATGACAAAGAGCCGGCCCATCCCCTTTCCGGGGACAGGCCGGCTTTTGGATCAGGACAAATCCTGGATACAGTGCACCGGGCAGGCTTCGGCGCAGGCGCCGCAGCCGATACACGTTTCAGGATCGATGCGGGCTAGGTTTTCCTCTACCGTGATCGCCCCGGTGGGGCATACCTTGGTGCATTTGCGGCAGGCGATACAGCCCACGTCGCACACCTTGCGCACCTTGGCCCCCATGTCCTTATTGGAACAGCGCACCACCGCCCCTATATCCGCGGGCAGCAGGGAGATCAGCCCCTTGGGACAGGTCTTGACGCACCTCCCGCAGGCGGTGCATAAAAGGGGACCCACCCGGGCCAGCCCGTCGATCACCTCGATGGCGTCGTATTCGCAGGCGGCGGCGCAGTCCCCAAACCCCAGGCAGCCATAGGCGCAGGAGGAGGGCCCGGCGTATAGCTGGCTGGCCGCCGCGCAGGTTTTTACCCCCTGGTAATCATATTTTTCCTGCACATGGGCGCAGCTCCCGCCACAGCGGACCAAAGCCGCCTTTCTCTTCATCTCGCCGGCCTCCACCCCCAAAAGGGCGGCCAACTGGGCGGCCGTGTCCGGGCCGCCGGGGGCGCAGCGGTTGGGTTCGGCCTCGCCGGCCGCCAGGGCCGCCGCATAGCCGTCGCAGCCCGAATAGCCGCAGGCGCCGCAGTTGGCGCCGGGCAGGGCCGCCCGCAGGTTTTCGGTCTTTTCATCGGTGGGCACCGCCAGGGCGGCCGACGCGCTGGAAAGCCCCAGCCCGGCCACCAGGCCGATCAGGGCCACAATGCCCACAGCAAGCAGTATTTCCATTTTCCATCTACCTCCCGCCTATATAATCCCGGAAAAGCCCAGGAAGGACAGGGACACAATGGCCGCCGCAATCAGGGTGATGGGCAGGCCCTTTAAACTTTCGGGGATATCGGCTGCCTCCAGCCGGGAGCGCACCCCCGAGAAGAGGATCATGGCCAGCATGAAGCCCAAGCCGGCCCCCAGGGCGTTGACCAGGGACTGGGCGTAGGTATACCCTTTGGTAAAATTGAGCAGGGTGATGCCTAACACCGCGCAGTTGGTGGTAATCAGGGGCAGATAAATCCCCAGCGCCTTATAAAGGGGCGGGGCCAGCTTTTTCAGCACGATCTCCACCAGCTGCACCAGGGCGGCGATAATCAGGATAAAGACGATGGTCTGCAAATAGCCAAGGCCGCCCGGCTCCAGCACATAGGCGTAGATGGGCCAGGTGGCGGCGGTGGCCAGCACCATAACGAAGATGACGGCCAGGCTCATGCTCACGGCCGTATCGGTCTTTTTGGATACCCCTAAAAAAGGGCAGATGCCTAGGAATTTGGCCAGCACCATGTTTTCGGTTAAAATACCGGCCAGCAGGATGGTGATAAAGGTACTCATTCAGCACGGCCCCCTTCCCGGTTTTCCGAGGGGCATGCCTTCTGGTTACAGGCCCCGGCGGCCGGACACCCGGCGCATCCCAAGGATTCCACCGGCTTTTTGCCCGCCTTTTTAGCCAGCTTATTGGCCAGGGCCACCAGCACGCCGAAGACGAAAAATCCTCCCGGCGGCAGGATGGCAATGAGCATGGGATCCATAAAGGCAGAGGTCACCGGCAGGTTGAAGATGGTGCCCGAACCGATCAGCTCCCGGATAGCCCCCATGAGCACCAGGGTGGCCGTAAAGCCCGCCCCCATGCCCAGGGCGTCCAATATGGAGGGCAAAACGGTGTTCTTGGAGGCGAACATCTCGGCCCTGGCCAGGATGATGCAGTTGACCACGATCAGGGGCAGATAGATGCCAAGGGCCGTGTCGATGGCCGGGGCGAAGGCCTTGACCAGCATCTGTACGATGGTGACGAACCCGGCGATGATGGTGATATAGGCCGGGATGCGCACCCGGTCGGGGATGACCTTGCGCAGTAAAGAGATGACGATATTGGAACCCAGCAGCACGATGGTGGCGGCAATCCCCATGCCGATGCCGTTGATGGCCGCCGTGGTCACCGCCAGGGTGGGGCAGGTGCCCAGCACCAGCCGGAGCACCGGGTTTTCCTTTATAATACCCTTGGTAAAGATCTGGCCGTAGTTTTTATCCGCCATCAGGAAATCCCCTCCTTTTCAAAAAGGGCCAGCGCCTGGTTGACCGCGTCGGCCACGGCCTTAGAGGTGATGGTCGCGCCGGTGAGGGCGTTTACCTCGTTGTCCGAAGCCCCGTTTTTCACCACATCCACCTTTCCGGATTTTCCGGAAAACTGGGCGGCGAAATCCGGCTTCATGGCGTTCTGGCCAAGGCCCGGCGTCTCGTCGGCGGCTGATAAAATCTCCACGGCCGCCACCGCGCCGTCGGTTCCCACCGCCGTCATCACCGACACGTCGCCGCCGTAGCCCTTGGCCGCGGTGATATATACGGCCCCCACGGCCTGGTTATCGGTGCGGGCAATATAATAGGTAATATTTTCTCCGTCCAGCACGCCGGTTTTTTCCTCGTATTCCAGAGCTGGCAGCAGTCGAACCATAGCCCGCCTCTGGTTTTCTGCTTCCAGGGCGGCGATCTTATCCTTGGTCAGGGCGTTGGTACCAGCCAGGGCGGCGGCCACAACAATACAAATCAGAAAAAGGGCCAAGGTGGGAATTAATATGCCTTTGACCGTGAACTTCTTTTGGGCGGCATTATTCTCCATCCGCCTTCGCCCCCTTCCGCTTTTTCTCCCGCACCGCTCCAAAGGGCTTCGGCGCGGTCAGCCGGTTAATATACGGCGTCAGGATATTCATGAGCAGGATGGAGTAGGACACGCCCTCGGGCAGGGAGCCGAAATGACGGATGACCGCCGTGATCAGGCCGCAGCCGACGCCGAAGATCAGCTGGCCTTTCCAGCCGGAGGGGGAGGTCACATAGTCGGTGGCCATGAAGATGGCCCCCAGCAGCAGCCCGCCCGACATCATCTGATACAGGGGATCTTCCCCGAATATCCACATCATGATCCCCACCGTGCCGATAAAGGCCAGGGGAGTGGTGGGAGTGATGACCCGCCGGAGCACCAGATAAACCCCGCCCACCAGCAAAGCCGCCGAGCAGACCTCGCCGATACAGCCGCCGCGCAGGCCCAGGAAAAGGCCCCGCAGGCTGGTTTCGGCGCCGGCCAAGGGGGTGGCCGAGGCCACCGCGTCGGTCTGGTTCATCCACTGGAAGGGCAGCTCCCAGGTAGTCATGGCTGTGGGGAAGGAGACCAGCAGCACGATCCGGCCGGTGATGGCCGGGTTGGCAAAATTATGCCCCAGCCCGCCGAACATCTGCTTGACGATTACAATGGACACGGCACTGCCGATGGCCGCCATCCAGAGGGGCAGTCCCACCGGCAGGTTCATCCCCAGCAGCAGGCCGGTGACCGCCGCGGTCAGGTCGCCCAGGGTATTCTCCCGTTTCATGACCTTGCGGCAGATCCATTCGCTTACAAGGGCCGTTACAATGGTGACGGCCAGAACGGCCGCCGCACGGGGGCCGAAGAGAACGATGCCGGCCACGGCCGCGGGGGCCAGGGCGATGAGCACGTCCAGCATGATCCCCCGGGTAGAGTCCTCGTGCCGCAGATGGGGGGAGGGACAGACGGTCAGTTTTTCACTCATTTTTTGCCCTCCTTTCTCACCCGCGCCTTGGCCAGCCGCATGGACTGCACCAGCGGCCGCTTGGCCGGGCATACGTAGGCGCAGCTGCCGCATTCGATACAGACGTCGGCCCCCAGCTTCTGAAGCGCCGCCGCGCTGGCCGAGGACAGGCTCCGCTCGATTTCGGCCGGCCGCAGGGTCATGGGGCAGGCCTTCATACAGCGGCCACAGCGGATGCAGGGGGTGGCGTCGGGCAGGCGCGCCTCCTTTTCTCCAAATACCAGTATGGCGTTGTTTTGCTTTAAAACCGGAATATCGGTATCGGCCAGGGCCAAGCCCATCATGGGGCCGCCCATAAGGATTTTTTTGGCCGGCTCCTTATAGCCGCCGCAGAACTGAATGACCTCTTCCACCGGCGTGCCCACCGGGACCTCCACATTCTGGGGACGGGCCACAGCCGAACCGTCCACCGTGACCCGCTTGGAGATGAGAGGCATACCGGTGCGGAGGTACCGGTTGAGGAAGCTTATGGAGGTGACGTTCATCACCACGCACCCCACGCCGGCGGGGAGCTGGCCGGGGGCCAGTTTCCGGCCGGTGGCCGTGTAAATCAGCACCTTCTCGGCCCCCTGGGGATAGTGGGTGCGGAGCTTCATCAGATTGACCTGGTGCAGGGTGTCCCGCTTATCCACCGCAATCTTGTGGAGAAGCTTGATGGCCTCGGGCTTGTTGTCCTCCACGGCGATGATGACCGACTGAAAGTTCATGATCTTTTTCAGCCGGTAGACCCCCTCGATTACATCCTCGGGGTTTTCCAGGCATTCCCGATAGTCGGAGGTGATATAAGGCTCGCATTCGGCGGCGTTGATGATCAGGGTGTCCAGCGCGGCGCTGTCGGCCCCCTTCAGCTTGATATGGGCCGGGAAGCCCGCGCCGCCCAGGCCTACAAGGCCGCTTTCCCGGGCCGCTTTCACCAGGTCTTCCGGGGTTTCGGCTGTGGGCGGGGCGAGGGTAGGGTCGGGGGTCATCAGCCCGTCCGACTGGATCTCCACCGTCTGCACCCGCTGGCCGCCGGGCAGCATAATCTCACCGATGCCGGTCACCGTGCCGGACACGCTGGCGTGGATGGGGGCGGACACCGGCTGGTCACTGTCGCCGATCTTCTGGCCCACATACACCGTATCTCCCTTTTTCACCGTAGGAATACAGGGCGCGCCGATATGCTGCTGCATGGCGATGGAAACCTTAGCCGGTGGGGGCATTACCGCCGTAGGCTGGTCGGCCGTACTCTTAAACTGGCCTGGATGCACGCCGCCGTGAATGCGGCCCACGGCCTTTACGACCGCGTCTAACTTATCCATAGCTTCATCCTCCAAAACATGGGGACAGATGGGCGGGGTATGCTCTCCCCATAATATACAATACTGTTTCTATTCTAACCAGAAAAATTCCGGAATGCAAGCATTTTCCAAAGGCGGACATCCTAGTCGGAATGCTACTTGACAGAACCGGGATTCCCCACTATAATAATGAAGCGGCCTTTGGCCGTTTATAAGGGGAAGCGTATCGAAGTGGTCATAACGGCCTCGACTCGAAATTTTTAAAATCAGTGTCAGTTTCGTCCACTAAAAATCCAGTAACCATGCGGGGTCACGCAGTTCGAAAAACGGAATATTTTGTTGTTCTTTCCGTCAGTTCTTTCCAAAAGTTTTGGGAACGATTTTCGGATTGACATATGGAGAGTTGTCCGAGTGGTCGAAGGTGCAGCACTCGAAATCTTGCGGGAAGCTGTCCGTTTCGTCCACCAAAAACCTTGTAACCGTGCGGGTTTTCCACGGTTCGAAAATTAAATAAGTTTGCTGTTCTTTCCGTCAGTTCTTTCCAAAGCCCTTTTTCACCGGAAAAAGGCAGGAAAAAATGACGGCTGAACATATAGGGAGCGGTATCGAAGTGGTCATAACGG
>DXVY01000098.1:2644-6371 GCA_019417145.1 Clostridiales bacterium | reverse complement strand
CGTATTAACTGGTTTGGCAATACAAACAAGGCAGAAAATATAAATGCAAAAATATATTACATTAGTAATAAAATCTGCTAAAAGCACAGGCGGCTTAGACAATGGCAAAAAATGTTTGGGATACGTCTGCCAGAGAAAATACAAAATATTTAAGCATAAAACAGTTATGATGCTCAAAGTATATCTTTTTGTTCTCAACATGGTTCGATCTCCTATTTTAAAAAAATACTACCATGTAGAGTACAGTAACGCACCCCCTATTACCTATTAAATCTTAGTAGGGGGTGCGTTACTGTATTTCTCCATAGGCTCTTTAGACCTTATCTATTGAATCTTGAAAGGGCTTTATTAAATAGCTCTTGATATGTTTGTGGCGCAGGTTTAGATTGCGATATGTCAACATCAACACGAGGAGTAAAACCAAAGCCTAAAAAACCGGAAAGCACGCCTATTTGTACTTTGTCATTAGGAAACACTAGCGGCTTTTCCATAAGTTTTCCTTCTGAATTGAACCACAAAAAGCCTGTTTCACTAGTTTCCCTATGCCGTCTATCTGTAGTTACTTGTGCATCCCATATCTCATGCCAATGTGTATCATTTTTACCGGTCAGCGATTTATACTTCTCTTCCATTGCTGAACTTATAACTGCATATCCTATCGGAGAACCCGCCTGGGCCCAAAAAACACTATGAGGTATGTCATCTGCATATCTCAAAAACAAGTCTTCTGCGCCAGCATAACCTACGGTTATAATAACACGTTTGTTATCTCCTTTTTGTTGAAATATGAATTGAATATGTGAGTTGGTAACACTACCGTCTAACGCACTTACTACTCCGGGAAACACGCTTAAACCGGTCTGAGCAAGTATATTATTGGTACGACCGGTGGAAACTACTTGGTCTCCAGCATATACTATTTGACTATCTTCTTTTTCATTTCCCAGTTCAATCCCAGTTAAAAATTTCAACCAATCCCACTCAATTAAATTATCCGATTCCGTGTTAGTAGTAATCCATCCGTTATCGTTAATGGTACTAAAATCATTTGGCAAATATACCGAATAAATATCCCCTTTATAAGTTACTCATATCCGGTGATGATCGTCTCATTCGCCGTTTTCTCGACAGTGGAGAGTACACGATGCGCATCGTCGTATACGGTAGTGGTCACGCTGCCATTCTCCTTTCAGAATGGTGTGTCGCAACTTCATTCTACCAGAGATCTGCAAACCATGTCCCTTTTGTTTTTGCGAAACTTATTCTACCTTATCCTCGTTTTCGGGTGCCGTCGGCCCGCTTGAAAGAACCGGCGGTGTATGGTATAGTAGTCACGCCGCCTCCCTCAAGGACTTTTCAGCCTGTCGTATAAGTCGCGAACGCCTTTCCTCAAAACGGCGGAACGGGTTATGTCCAGCCTGTCCATGCAGAATTGAAGCTGTTCCATCGTTTCCCGATCGATTCTGAGGTTAATGGCCGTGTCCAATGGCTTCTCCGGATGAGGCCCCGGTTTTCTGCGTTCGATAAGTCATCCCCCCTTTGCATACAACAGTATAGGGCCCGTATATAGGAACGTCAAGCTCCACCATGGAAAAGTGGGAAAGTCTCACGCCGTAAGAGCCTCGATCGAGCGACGCGCCGGTACGTCCCGCCGAAGCCAGCGGCTTCCCTGCAGGGGCGAGCATCGCCCGCCGGCGGGGCGGCGCTCAACCACCCCTATCCCCGAACCCTACGGGGGACAAGTTTCCCCTTTTGTCGGATGAGGAAGAAAAAACCCATTTCTATAAGGAATCGCTCTATATATACATATTAAAGGAAAGAGGTCGTCCCCATGGAGAAAATCGCCAGCTTTCAAGTGGATCACACCCGCCTGACGCCGGGTATGTATACCTCCCGCACCGACGGCGACGTCGTCACCTACGACGTCCGCTTCATCAAACCCAATACCCCGCCGTATCTGGATCCTCCCGTCCTCCATACCATCGAACACCTGGTTGCCACCTATGTGCGCAACAGTTCTCATAAGGACGGGGTGATTTATTTCGGTCCCATGGGCTGCCGCACCGGCTTCTATTTTCTCACCCGCGGCATTGGCGAGGCCGACGCCATCGCCCTTATGCGGGACGCGCTGGCCTTCACCGCCGCCTTTGAAGAGGAGATTCCCGGCGCTTCCGCCGTGGAGTGCGGCAATTACCTAGAGCACGATCTCCCGGGTGCCCGCCGCGCCGCCGCCGCCATGGCCGCCGTCCTGCAATCTTGGACGCCCGCCCGTCTAGCTTATGAAAACAACCGGTAAATCGTTGGCATTCTGCACGAAACAGCGTGCGATATTCGTTTATATCTAATGAAGTTTGCATCCAGGCATTGCCTTCCGGAAAAAAATGAGTATAATAAGACAAAGAAGTTACAAACCTGTAACTTCTGTCTTGCTTATAGGCCGGATAGGGCAGCCCCCGTCCGGCAGGCAGTGAAAGGATGTGAGTCGTTTGTCAAGCAACGGGAACGAAGAGGATCAAAAGCCCATCGCCCGCCAATTGGTCAAAGTCTCGAAACTGTGTCTTTCCGGAATTTTCACGGCGCTTCATGCCGTATATATTGTCAGCTATTTCACGGGCGTCCGCACGGCGCGGCTGGCCCGCCGGGCCGGCAAACGCCTGGCCCGTCTCCTCGCTCCGGTCGGGCGGTTTTTCTATCGGGTGGCGGACAGACTGCTCCTCCGCCATCTGCGCGCTCTGGCCGGCGAGTGCAAGCGCATCGCCCAGGGCTTCCCGGAGGCCGGCCTCCGGGTGCGCGCCGCTTACCGGCGCCACCCTCTGCTGTCCATTCCCCAGGCCCTGCTCCTGCCTGTTCTGGCGGTTAAGCGGCACCGCAAGGCGGCCGTCAGCCTGGTCAACCTGGCCCTGCCCGTGGCGGCGGCGTTCGTGCTGCTGTTCACCGTCCGGTATTGGAGCGGCTTGACCTTCGGCCTGGTTCTCGAATACGACGGCCAGCAGCTGGGGTATATTACCGACGAATCGGTGTACGACAAGGCGGCCACCATGGCGGTGGAGCGCGTCAACAATACGGATAACTCCTTTAAGGTGGAGCGGACGCCCAAGCTGACCATCGCGGTGGTCAACCAGAAGGATAAGCTGGACGAAACCTCCCTGTGTGACGAGATCCTCCGCTCCTCGAGCGATTCCATCGCCCAGGTCAGCGGCCTGTATATCGATGATAAATTTGAAGGTTCTGTCGAATCCCGGGCCGAACTGGACGCCGTGCTGAACGACATCCTCAGCTCCTACCGCAACGGCAGCGCCGACGAGCGGGCCGAATTTATCCAGAAGGTGCAGGTGGTGGACGGGCTGTATCCCATCTCCTCCATCGTCTCTGCCGCCGATATGAAAGCTTATCTGACCCGGGAAACCGTGGTGGCCAAGCACTACACCGTCCAGGCCGGCGAAACCCTGGGCGCGGTGGCCCGGAAAAACGATATGACCCTTTCCGAGCTGCGCGCCATGAACGCGGCTTATCAGAACACCGATATGGTGCATATCGGGGACGAGGTTCTGGTGCAGCGGCCGCAGCCCTACCTGCGGGTGCAGGTTGTTCGCACCCTGAAGTACAGCGAGGACATTGCCTTCGATGTGCAGAAGGAGCAGGACAGCAAGCAGTACACCACCTATGAAAAGGTGAAAACCAAGGGCGTCAACGGCAGCAAAGACGTGGTGGCCGAGATCGTCCTGGT
>DXVY01000098.1:0-2634 GCA_019417145.1 Clostridiales bacterium | reverse complement strand
TCCTGGTGGACGGCGTGGAGCAGTCCCGCCGCGTGATTTCCGAAACCGTCACTAAGGAGCCGGTCACCCAGGTCGTGGTGGTGGGCACCAAGAAGAAGGTCGCCAGCGCCGGCAATACCGTGGTGGTGGGCGACGGCGTCGCTACTGGCCGCTTTGTCTGGCCCGTCCCGGTTTGCCGCAACACCTCCCGCGGCTTCCGCGGCGGCCACGGTGCGCTGGATATCTGCAACGGCCCTGTCAGCGTGCGCAATAAGCCCTTCATCGCGGCGGATGGCGGCGTGGTCGTGGAAGCGGCCAAGGGCTGGAACGGCGGCTACGGCAACATGATCCGCATCCGTCACAGCAACGGCTACGAGACCATTTACGCCCATTGCAGTTCTCTGTACGTTGTCACCGGGCAGAAGGTCACCAAGGGCCAGCAGCTTGGTCTCATCGGCAGTACGGGCCGCACAAGCGGTCCCCACCTCCACTTCGAGGTGCGGCTGAACGGCCGCAAGGTCGATCCCATGCAATTCTTCCGCTGATTCTTTCAGACGGCGGGCCATTGGCCCGCCGTCTTTTTGCGTCTGGAAGACGGCGGTGTCCACTCCTAGTGAAAAAGGGGGAAATATTGGTGCATTTTCGTTCGTTTCCGGCGCTTTCTTTTCGCTTTTGGAAGGGAAAAACCGGAATTGTTTGAAAAAAACCACAGCCGAAAATCCCCTAAAATTTCCCGGGCTTTGCGGCAGGTTTAGCGGATGTTTATATAATAATTACATATAAGAGGACAAAGGTGAATAGATTTATAACAGAATGGTACGAAGTTCTTCAAAAAGGTTGCAATCTTGTAACTTTTGAGCTATACTAAGACCTAGAAGTTACAACTTTGTAATCATTTGATAAGCACCACCGTTAGAGGAAAACCATCGGCAAAAAGGAAGTGAACGACTTGCTGGAAACCGAAAAACCGCAGGATAACGCGGCGCTCCTGCGCCGCTGCAAGGCGTCCGCCGCCTTGGTATATGAGAGGGTATACCGGCTTTGCTACCGGACAGGCCTGCAGACGGCCCGCCTGGCCCGGGCCTGCAAGAAGCGCACGCTCCGCCCCCTTTCCCGCCGCCTGCGCGCCCTCTTTTAC
The DNA here is from genome assembly GCA_019417145.1 of Clostridiales bacterium. Taxonomy (GTDB): domain Bacteria; phylum Bacillota; class Clostridia; order Oscillospirales; family Acutalibacteraceae; genus Howiella. The sequence continues at coordinate 1,517 of DXVY01000098.1, read as the reverse complement.
AAGCGCGTCACCCCGCATATCACTACCGTAAAAACCGACTCCGCCCGCTTTTTGTCTGGGTTTTCGCTGGCTGGGGAGAGACTGGCGGCGGCCTGGCGGCGGCATCCCCTGCTGGTGGTGCCGCAGGCGCTTCTCCTCCCGTTCCTGGCGATCCGGCGGCACCGGAAGGCGCTGGTGTCCCTGGCCAATCTGGCCGCGCCGGTGGCGGCGGCGTTCGTGCTGCTGCTTACCGTGCAGTATTGGACCAGCCGGACGTTCGGGCTGGTGCTGGAGGTTGACGGGCGGACCCTCGGGTATATCTCCAACGAAACGGTCTATGAGAACGCGGCCAATTTGGCCGTGGAGCGAGTCATCAACACGGACAGCTCCTTCCGCCTGGAGCAAAGCCCGAAGCTGACGCTGGCGGTGGTGCCCAAGGACGGCATGCTGGACGAAACCGCTTTGTGTGATGAAATCCTCCGCACTTCCGGCGATTCCATCGCCCAGGCCAGCGGCTTGTACATCAACGGCAAGTTCGAGGGCTCGGTAGATTCCCGCAGCGAACTGGACGGCATGCTCAATGGGATTCTCCAGTCCTATATCACCGCCGACGGTCAGCGTGCCTCCTTTGTGCAGAGCGCCGAGGTGGTGGACGGGCTGTATCCCATTTCTTCCCTGGTGACCACGGAGGATTTAAAAGCCCGCCTAACCAGTCCGGCCGTGGTGGAAAAGGCGGTGGAGGTGCAGGCCGGGGACACCCTGGGCGGCATCGCCCGCGCCAACCACATGACCCTGGACGAGCTGCGGGAACTCAATCCCGCAGTGAGGAACACCGACATGGTGACCATCGGCCAGAGCCTGGTGGTGCAGCGGGAGCAGCCCTATCTGCAGGTACAGATCGCCCAGACCCTCACGTATACCGAGACCGTTGCCTTCACCACCGAGAAGGTGCAGGACAAGACCAAGTACCTGGGGTATGAGAAGGTCAAGACGGCGGGGAAAAACGGCGTGCGGCAGGTGACCGCCGAGGTGGTCACCGTGGACGGGGTGGAGCAATCCCGTACGGTGCTGTCCGCCAAGGTGACCCAGGAGCCGGTGACCCAGGTGGTGGTGGTAGGAGCCAAGACCTACAGCGCCGGCACCACCGCGGGGGACGGCAAGGCCACCGGCCGCTTCATTTGGCCGGTGCCGGGGTACACCAACATCTATTCCCCTTACGGCTACCGCTGGGGCAAGCTGCACGCCGGCATTGACATCTCCCAGAACGGCATCAAGGGCGCCGCCATTGTGGCAGCCGACGGCGGCAGGGTGGTGGAGGCCAATTCCACCAGCTCCTGGGGACAGGGGTATGGGTATTACGTGGTCATCGACCACGGCGGCGGATACCGCACCCGGTACGCGCACTGCGGGAAAATCACCGTCAAGGTGGGACAGAAGGTGGCCCAGGGGCAGCTTATCGGCTATGTGGGCAACACCGGCAACAGCCAGGGGTATCACCTGCATTTCGAAGTGCTGGTCAACGGCTCGTCCACCAACCC
>DXVY01000097.1 GCA_019417145.1 Clostridiales bacterium | reverse complement strand
GAATGTGCTGGAAAAGGGCCTGACCCTGATCGGGTGCAGCCGGTCGGGACGGGGCGACTTTGAAAAGGCCGCCGATTTCATGGCGGACCCGGCATTTGAGGATCGCCTTGCCTCCATTATTTATGAAGATCGGCCGGTTCATTCCATCGACGATGTGATACGGGTTTTTGCCACCGACCGCAATACCCCCTTTAAGACGGCCTTTCGCTGGTCGTTGTAATTCGGGCGGCTGAAGGACTGCCGGAAAAGGATGTTTGCAATGCCGAAAATACTGGTTATGATGAGCACATACAACGGTGAAAAGTATGTGGAGGAGCAGATAGACAGTATCCTGGCCCAGACTATGGACGGGCTGGAGCTGCTTGTGCGGGACGACGGCTCCACCGACCGCACGGCCGAGATATTGGAAGGATACGCAAAGGAAGGAAAGCTCACCTGGTATCAGGGAAAAAACGCCGGGCCGGGGGGCAGCTTCTTTGATTTGATGCAAAGGGCCGGCGACGCCGACTATTACGCCTTCAGCGATCAGGACGATTATTGGCAGCCGGAAAAGCTGGCCGCCGCCGTAGAGCGAATGGAGGCCGAGGGCTTCGATGGACCGCTGCTCTATTTTGGCCGCAAGAACATTGTGGATCAGGATTTAAAGCCCCTGTCCCGGCCGGATTTCCCCATCCGAAGTTTAAGCTTTGGCACGGCCATGCTCAACAGCTATGCGTCGGGATGCACCATGGTGTATAATAAGGCCTTGAAGGAACTGCTGGACGTCTATCAGCCGGCAAAGGCCAATATGCATGACGCCTGGGTGTATCGGGTGGCGAGCGCCCTGGGGCGGGTCATCTATGATGAAAACGCCTATATCGAGTACAGGCAGCACGGCAACAATGTGGTGGGGATGCAGTCCAAGGGCAGCCACTGGAAGGAACGGTTTCATTCCATCAAGCGGCGGAGCCAGGATATGGTCCGGATCCATTACGCGGAGGAGATGCTGGAGGGATACGGCGGACAGCTTTCGGAAAAGGATAAAAAGCTGGCCCGTCAGATGGCGGGGATCAAGAAGAGTTTCGGCTGCCGCCTGGGCTTTTTCTTCAACCCCTACGCCACAACCCAAAGGCGTATGGATATCGTGTTTGTCAAGCTTTTCGCCCTGCTGGGCTGGCTGTAAACAGTTAAGTCATAAAAAGAGTCAAGTAAGGAGATTTTGGTGTGGAGAACATAAGACAGAAGCCGAAAATACTGCGCTTTTTAGAGATGACCCTGTTTAATCGCGAATGGTTTTGTATAGCGCTGTTGGTGTTTACTTATATTGCCAGCCTGATACCGATTGCGGTACAGAACCAAAACACCGCCCGATATGTTATTTTATGGGCTGCCGTGGTGCTTTTTTATGACCTCTTTACCAATCGATGGTTGTTTAAATTTTACGGAAATCAATATCTCATTTTATTTTGTATAGGCGCGGCCATAACGATTTTGTTAAATGGGCTGACCAATTTTACGTCCGGTATTGCTGATTTCGCCTATATCGTCATTATATTCTTTTTGTTTTATACAATGGCAATGTCCGCCGATAAGGAAAAAATTCGGCGGTACATTTTAAAAGTTACGGGTTTGTTTTCTGCTCTGCTTCTTTTAAATACGATTGCAAGCCTGGTATTGCTCTGCCTGCGTTACTCTATTCCTTTTATCTGGCATCTAAACGGCGCCGACCGATATTATTATATGGGCGTGAGCGCAGAAGGACGCTTTACCGGCCTGCAGGGGAATGCGAATCTGCTTGGATGGCTGGCAATGGCCGGCGTATGCTGCTGCTTGATACTTTATGCCGCGCTGCCCCAAAAAGGCCGACTGATGAAGGTATACAGCGGCGTGAATTTGGTAATACAGTGGTTTTGTATCACGCTTACGGAATCCCGGGGAGCTGCCCTTGGTTTTTATGGCTGCCTGATACTTTTTGCGGTCCTGCTGGTGATAACCAGCGAAAAAATGCGCATAGAAAAACGGGCTTGGCAGAAGGTCACCGCATGCGTGGCAATTTTCGCATTTGCGGGGGCCCTTTGGATTGGTTCGGGAATGGTTGGCAAGGGCGTTACAACATTTTTGAACCAGCAGTACGCGCAAAACGATAATAAAGTGGGTTCGCAGATTAGTCGTCCTTTGATCGGCGAACGGGATTTTGAGGGGAATTTTTCAACCGGACGTACGGTCTTGATGAAAACGGGTATCAAGACGGTAGTAAATGAAAATCTTGTATTTGGTGTGACCTCCAGCAATGCTCCCGAGGAGTGGTTGAAATATAAACCGGATAATTTTACGGGTGAGCTGTCGGACGCTGGAAATATGCACAACCTATTTTTACAAATTTTGTTATGTAATGGCGTGGTTGGCCTGCTTATTTTCCTGATGTTTTTGCTATATTGTTTGCGAATAACCATTCGCAATGTTTTAATGAAAAAAACGGATCAGCGGGATCAAAGATTGTTAATCGCCCTATTAGCCTGCTTGGTCGGTTTTGGCGTAATCAGTATGGTGGATAACATATTGATTTATCCTTATACACAGCTGATAAACTACCTTTTCTTTCTTTTTTTGGGCTGGTATGTGTATTATATCAGCCTGACCTATGGGAAGGAAGCTGTGCGCGATCCGATTTTTGAGTTTTGCATGAAGCCCATAAGGCGCCTGATAGAAAGGCGAAAAACTCAAAAAGCAGAGCGTTCGCGCTAAGTGTACGCGACTCCGGTATTGCCCTCGGCCGGGTAAAGATAATTGCAGAAGGTGAGTGTAGCAAATGAAAGGTATTATTTTGGCCGGCGGGGCGGGAACGCGGCTCTATCCCTCCACCATCGCCGCATCCAAGCAGATTTTGACCGTCTATGACAAACCCATGATCTATTATCCCATGTCCACTCTGATGCTGGCCGGGATCCGAGAGGTACTCATTATTTCTACACCCCGGGATATTCACAATTTTGAAGAGCTGTTTTCGGACGGCTCCCACATCGGCATGAACATTTCCTATGCCGTGCAGGATAAGCCACGGGGGCTGGCCGACGCCTTTATCGTGGGCGCGGATTTTATCGGCGGCGACAATGTCTGCCTGGTGCTGGGGGATAATATTTTCTATGGCTACGCCTTTACCGAGCGGCTTCGGGCGGCGGCCGGACGCAAGGAAGGGGCCACCATCTTCGGCTACCACGTGAGCAATCCAAGGGAATTCGGCGTTGTGGAGTTTGACGGGGAGGGCAATGTGCTTTCCATAGAGGAAAAGCCGGAGCATCCCAAATCCAATTATGCCGTGCCCGGCCTATATTTTTACGACAATAGGGTTGTGGAAATCGCCAAGAAGGTGCAGCCCTCCGCCAGAGGGGAAATCGAGATTACCGCTGTCAACAACGCCTATCTGGAGGCGGGAAAATTGAAGGTGGAGCTGTTCGGCCGGGGTATGGCCTGGCTGGATACGGGCAACCACCGGGCCATGTTGGCCGCCGCCAATTTTGTGGAGGCTGTCCAGACCCGGCAGGGGCTCTATATCGCCTGCCTGGAGGAGATTGCATACCGGAACGGCTGGATCGGCAAAACCCAGCTCCTGCGAGAGGCCGACCGTTTAAAATCTACCGAATACGGGCAGTATCTGTATCAGGTGGCCGAGATGGTAAAGCCCCAGGGCGAATAAGAAGGGTTTGTAGAAGGGAAGAGGGTCCATCTTTCCTTTGCATACGGAAAGCAGGAGGAAGCATATGAAGATTCTCATCACCGGCTGCAACGGCCAGCTGGGTACCGAGCTGATTAAAATCCTGCATCTGGGCAGATCGGAGCTGGGAGAGATCCCGACCGTTTATAAAGACGCCCTGGTGACGGGGATTGATCTTCCCGACCTGGATATTGCCGACGGAAGGGCGGTACAGGAATACGTACAGGGAACAAAGCCCGATTTGATTATAAACTGCGCCGCTATGACGCATGTGGACGGCTGCGAGCGGGACCCGGACCTGGCCATGAAGGGCAACGCCATCGGCCCGCGGAATCTGGCGAGGGCCGCGCAGGGAATTGGGGCCAAGCTTTTGCATGTCTCTACCGATTATGTTTTTGCCGGCGACGGGGACAAGCCCTATGCCGAGTGGGATGTCTGCGCGCCTCAGGGCGCCTATGGCGCGTCCAAGCTGCTGGGCGAGCAGTATGTCCGGGAGCAGTGCCCCAGGTATTTTATTGTCCGCACCGCCTGGCTATACGGCTACCACGGCGGGAATTTTGTAAAGACCATCTTGCGCCTGGCCCGGGAAAAGGGGGAGGTCAAGGTGGTGGACGACCAGCGTGGCAATCCTACCAATGCGGCCGACCTGGCCCACCATATTTTAAAAATCGCGGTCACAGAGGAATACGGGGTCTATCATTGCACCGGAGAAGGCGTCTGCTCCTGGTATGATTTCGCCCGGAAGATTGTGGAGCTGTCCGGGATTCCGTGTACGGTTTCCCCCTGTACCAGTGCGGAATTTCCCAGCCCCACCCGCCGTCCGGCCTATTCCGCGCTGGAAAATCGTATGCTGCGCTGTACGGTGGGGGATGAGATGCGGCCCTGGGAAGAGGCGCTCGCCTGCTTCTTTAAGAATTATAAGGAGGGGGAATAGGGATGAAAACCTATCTTGTCACCGGCGGCGCCGGCTTTATCGGGTCCAACTTTGTGCTTTATATGCTGGAAAGGTACAGCGATGTAAAAATAGTCAATGTGGATAAGTTGACCTATGCCGGCAACCTGGAGAATTTGAGCGGGGTGGAAAACCACCCGAACTATACTTTTATTCAGGCCGATATTTGCGACCAGGCCGCCATGCAGGGCCTGTTTGAGCGGTATGATATTGACTATGTGATCAATTTTGCGGCCGAAAGCCATGTGGACCGATCGATCAGCGATCCGGAAGTTTTTGTGAAAACTAACGTCCTGGGAACGGTCAATCTCCTAAACTGCGCCAAAAAAGCCTGGCAGACAGGGGACGATACCTATAGGGAGGGCTGCAAGTTCTTGCAGGTTTCCACCGACGAGGTGTATGGTTCCCTTGGGGCCGAGGGCTATTTTACCGAGACCACGCCCTTAGATCCCCACAGTCCCTATTCCTCCAGCAAGGCGTCGGCCGACCTGTTTGTGAAGGCCTATGCCGATACCTATAAATTTCCGGTGAATATCACCCGCTGCTCCAATAACTACGGTCCCTATCAGTTCCCGGAGAAGCTGATTCCCCTGATGATCAACAATGCCCTGCAACATAAGGAGCTGCCGGTTTACGGCGACGGCATGCAGGTGCGGGACTGGCTGTATGTGGAGGATCACTGCAAGGCCATCGATCTGGTGGCCCGGAAAGGCCGTCTGGGTCAGGTGTACAATGTGGGCGGCCACAACGAGCGGCCCAATCTAACCATTGTCAAGACCATCATCGAATATGTGCGGACCCATGTGGACCCGAAGGTGGGCGAGCAGCTGATAAAACATGTCACCGACCGGAAAGGACATGACCGGCGGTACGGCATTGATCCGGAGAAGATAAAGAATGAACTGGGCTGGTATCCGGAGACCACCTTTGAGGTGGGCATCCAGAAGACCATCCAGTGGTATCTGACCCACAAGGAATGGATGGAGCATGTGACCAGCGGCCGCTATCAGGCCTATTACGAGAAGATGTACGGCGGCCGGTAGCAACGGGCCGGTTCAAAGGAGATGGATGCATATGGCCAAGTTTCAGTTTCATGAGACCGAGATCCAGGGCGTGTATATCATCGAGCCGACCGTGTTCGGCGACGCACGGGGCTATTTTATGGAAACCTATAACTATAACGAGTTTAAGGCGGCCGGCCTGGATATGGTTTTTGTGCAGGACAATCAGTCCAAATCCCGCAGGGGCGTGCTCCGGGGCCTGCATTTTCAAAAGCGGTATCCCCAGGGCAAGCTGGTGCAGGTGGTAAAGGGCGAGGTCTTTGACGTGGCCGTGGACCTGCGCCCCGGCAGCGAGACCTACGGCAAATGGACCGGCGTGCTGCTCTCGGATGAAAACAAAAGGCAGTTTTACATTCCCCGGGGCTTTGCCCACGGCTTTCTCGTCTTGTCCGAGGAGGCCGAGTTTGTCTATAAATGCGATGAATTCTATCACCCGGAGGATGAGGGCGGCCTGCGCTGGAACGATCCGGACGTAGGGGTGGATTGGCCCATAGCCGAGGATATGGAGCTCCTCCTCAGCGAGAAGGATAAAGCGAATCCATTCCTGCGCACGCTTGCATAGGAGGCTCCTGGTGAATAACAAGATACTGAGCATCCTGAAAAACCTGTCCTATACCTTTGTGGCCAATATTGTGGCCACCCTGCTGCAGGTCATTCTGGTGGCGCTGGTGCCCAAGCGGCTGGGTGTGGAGGAATACGGATACTGGCAGCTATATGTTTTTTAT
>DXVY01000096.1 GCA_019417145.1 Clostridiales bacterium | reverse complement strand
GACATAAAGCAAGAAAGAAGATGAGAAAAAAACTTTTTTTACGCATGGAAAACGCCCCTTTGCTTATAGGTTTATATGGGGTAGTTGCAAACGCACCGGTGGCTTCTGTGATACCATTTTTTGGGATTCGGTTGTGCATGGGAATCATCCTCTTTCTGGCCCAAACTGCGATGCGTATCCATGGATTCTACTTTTATTATATAAAATTCCATTTAGAATGTAAATATATCTTAAAATGTATCATACCATATTTTTATTAACAGATGCAGGCTAGACGTATTTTTTAAGGCAAAACAAGCGCTCATCTCCATACAATCATGCTCCAATGGCCGTTCATCAGAAGACCCTCCAGTTGGGCCTGCTGAATAATCAAATCTTACGGAACCCCGCAGAGAACCTGCGGGGTTTAGCTATGCAAAAAAAGGTTTTTGGGCCGCCGTTTTTCAAAAAGGCGGGCGGGGCGCCGGGGGAAGACCCCGGCTCGCGCCCCGCAGGGCGCGAAATCCACGCGGGAAAAAACAACCCTATTATTGACATATGCTCATAATTCTGTTAAACTGCAAGAAAAAGGGGGCGGAAAATATGGCCAGACCGCAGAAATGCCGGTGCATCTGTTCGGCGCCGGGCATAACCCTCTTCCGCCCGGCCGGCGGGAGCGGGGAGACGGTGACCATCGGGTACGACGAATGGGAGACCCTCCGGCTGCTGGACTACGCCGGCCTGTCCCAGCACCAGTGCGCGGTGCGCATGGGGGTATCCCGGGCCACGGTGGCCCGGATGTACGAGAGCCTGCGGGGCAAGCTGGCCGATGCCTTGGTAAACGGCAAGGGCATCCGGATTGCCGGCGGGGACGTGACGGTCTGCCCCGCCCCCCGGCCGGAATGCGCAGGCGCACCCTATTGCTGCCACCGCCGCCCCGGCGGGACGGCGGTAAAAAATACAGAAAAGGAGCGGGAAACATGAAGGTGTTGATTATCGGCGGCGTGGCGGCCGGAACCAAGACGGCGGCCAAACTCAAACGGATGGACCGGAGCATAGACGTGACGGTCATCACAAAGGACAAAGACATTTCCTACGCAGGCTGCGGCCTGCCCTACTATGTGGGCGGCCTGATTGCAGACCGGGGACAGCTGATTGTCAATACGCCGGGGAAGTATGCCGGCCTCACCGGCGTAGAGGTGCAGACCGGCCGGGAGGCCGTGGGACTGGATGCTTCGGCCAAAACCGTGACGGTACGGCATACCGACACGGGGGAAGAGGAGGTCTGCCCCTATGACCGGCTGGTCATCGCCACCGGCGCCTCTCCCATCATCCCGCCCATAGAGGGGGTAAAGCTGGAAGGAGTTTTCCCCATGCGCACCCCGGAAAACGCGGTGGAGGCCCGGGCCTACGCCGACGCCCGGCAGGTAAAGAGCGCCGTGGTGGTGGGCGGGGGCTTCATCGGCCTGGAGCTGGCCGAAAACCTGCTGGAAAAGGGCATAGCCGTAACCGTGGTGGATGCGGCGTCCCAGCTGCTGCCGGGCGTTTTTGACCCGGAGATGGCAGGGTATATCCGCCGCCATCTGGAATCCAAGGGCGTCCGGGTGCTGACCGGCGAGACGGTGGAAAAAATTGCGGGGGAAAAGGCGGCCGCGGCCGTAGAGACCTCGGCCGGCGTCCTGCCGGCCGAGCTGGTCATCCTGTCGGTGGGCATCCGGCCCAACACGGCCTTCCTGGAAGGCAGCGGCATCGAAATGGAGCGGGGCAAAATCCTGGTGGATGCCAAAATGCAGACCAATTTGCCCGACGTATACGCCGCCGGCGACTGCGTCCTGGTGACCAACCGGCTGACGGGGGAGCGCCAGTGGTCGCCCATGGGTTCCTCGGCCAATCTGGAGGGGCGCACCCTGGCCCAGATTCTGGCCGGGGAAGATAAAACCTATCCCGGCGTGCTGGGTACCGGGATTGTAAAACTTCCCGGCCTCCACTGCGGCCGCACCGGGCTGACCGAGGAAGGGGCCCGGCAGGCCGGCTATGATGTGGAGACGGTTCTGGCCGTCACCGATGACAAGGCCCACTACTATCCCGATTCGGCCTTTTTCATTACCAAGCTGATCGCCGACAGGAAAAGCCACAAGCTGCTGGGCGTCCAGGTCCTGGGCCCGGGGGCGGTGGACAAAATGGTGGATATCGGGGTTATGGGTCTGAACATGGGCGCCAAGCTGGAGGACTTTGAAAATGCCGACTTCGCCTACGCCCCGCCCTTTTCTACGGCCATCCATCCTTTTGTGCAGGCGGTCTACATCCTGCTCAATAAGCTGGACGGCAGCTTTAAGAGCATGACCCCGGCGGAATACGAGGCGGGAAGGGCCGCCGGCTACCGGATGGTGGACGTCAACCCGACACCTTCCATTCCCGGTGCTGTCTTCGTGGATTTGGCAAAGGTCAACGGCCCGGTGGAGGGCCTGGGGAAGGACGAAAAGCTGCTGTTGGTCTGCACCAGAGGCAAACGGGCCTATTTTCTCCAAAACCGGCTGCGATATTACGGCTATACCCACACGGTGGTGCTGGAGGGAGCGCTCACCTTTAATCAGCTGTAAAGAAAAAAGCCGCGTCTGTACAGGAAAGCTGTGCAGACGCGGCTTTGCTATTCGGTTTTGACGATTATTCCCATTAGTCCCGCCAGCTCACAGGCCTGCAGGGGCGTGACAATGGCGCCCTTTAAATCGGCCATTGCCACCTGTATGCCGGTGATTTCATCAGTCGTCAGGTCGATGCCGCGCAGGGGCGTTCGGAAAAGGGAGACGCCGGTGAGCCGGCAGTTTTTCAGATACATGCCGCCGGGCGTTACCTCCTGAAGTGTGCCGCCCTCCAAATTGCAGTTTTCGAATCCCACATTTTTGCAGACTGCCAGGGTGAAATTTACAAGCTTCATAGGACAGTCGTCAAAAACTACATGCTCCAGTTTGGATTGGGGGAACTTGGCCCCCATAAGTTTGCAGTTGCGGAAGACCACCCGACGCAGAATCGAACCCGACAAATTGATATTGGACAAATCGCAGCAGTCGAAAACCGTATCCCGGATGTAACACCGGTCCAGCCGGCCGGATAGGCGACAATGATCCAGCCGACAGCTCAGAATCTCCGTCTTATAGAAATTTTCCGCGCAATCGCCGGTCAGAAGACAGCCCGTCAGGGGCTCGTCATCCGCGTCGGCCTGCGTCAGCCGCAGGGTAAGGTCGCCCTCCTCCCATTGGGCGGGCAGGACGGGATTTTGTATACGAAAGGGCTTTTGCTGTGTGGTAGCGGGGCGGGGGGCATGGACCGGCATGGCAGTCACGTTCCTTTCCGATAGAATCGCGTCATCAGTATACCCCCATAGCGGACGATTTGCAATAGGCTGTTCCTATCATCTGTATCTATGGCAGCATGTCGAGAAAATACCGGAACAGGCGGGGATCGTCGGTCAACTCCGGATGAAAGGAGGAGACCAGCAGCCGTCCCTGTCGGGCTAGGACGGGATGGCCGTCTGTTTGGGCCAAAATCTCCACCTCCGGACCGGCCGCCTCGATATAGGGGGCGCGGATGAATACGGCGGGACAGGGGCTGGACCAGCCCTTTACCTGCAAGGCGGTTTCAAAGCTCTCCCGCTGCCGGCCGAAGGCGTTGCGCCTTACCGTTATGTTCATCAGCCCCAGCAAGCCGTTTTGCGCCAGCAGAACCATGCCGGCGCAGGTGCCGAAAATTCCTTTTTTACCGGCGAATTCCCGCAGGGCGGGCAAAAAGCCGTACCGCTCTATCAGCTTTCCGATAGCGGTGCTTTCCCCGCCGGGGATGATGAGGCCGTCCAGGGCTTCCAATTCGTCCGGATGCTTGATGGGAAGGGGCTGGGCGTCCACCGCCCGCAGGGCGGCGAGGTGCTCGGCAACCGCGCCCTGGAGGGCCAGCACCCCGATTTTTTCATGGGCCATACACGCAACTCCTTTGGATGAGGGTATTGTCAGATATTTGTACGGATCAGGCGGCCGTTCCGAAGCATGGGCCGCACAGGGCGGTTGGTAGGGGCGGCCTTTGGCATTGCCGGCTTACCAGCCCCGTTCCTGCATGCGTTGCTCCGGGGCTATGGAGGAAATCTCCATGCCCTCCATGGCCTTGCCCAAATCCATGGACAGCCGGCCGATAAGGTCGTAATCGGTATAATAGGTAGCGGCCTGGACGATGGCCGAGGCGAATTTCTCCGGGTTTTCCGACTTGAAAATGCCCGAGCCCACGAATACGCCGTCGGCCCCCAGCTCCATCATAAGGGCCGCGTCGGCCGGCGTTGCCACGCCGCCGGCTGCAAAGTTGACCACCGGCAACCGCTGCTCGTCGTGAATCTGCCGCAGCAGTTCATAAGGCGCGCCCAGATTCTTGGCCTCGGTCATCAGCTCGTCGCCGCTCATGGCGTATACCTTGCGCAGCTGGGCGTTGACCCTGCGCATATGCCGTACGGCCTCCACAATGTTACCGGTGCCCGGCTCTCCTTTGGTTCGCAGCATGGACGCGCCTTCGCCTACTCGGCGCAGAGCCTCGCCCAGATCCCGGCAGCCGCATACAAAAGGCACGGTGAAGCGGGACTTGTCAATGTGAAATTCCTCGTCGGCGGGGGTGAGCACCTCGCTTTCATCGATATAATCCACCCCCAGCGCCTCCAGCACCCGAGCCTCTACAATATGGCCGATGCGGGCTTTGGCCATAACCGGGATGGATACCGCGCCCATGACCTCTTCTATTATCCGCGGGTCGGCCATGCGGGCCACGCCGCCTGCCTTCCGGATATCGGCCGGCACCCGTTCCAGCGCCATAACCGCCACTGCGCCGGCAGCCTCGGCGATGCGCGCCTGCTCAGCGTTGACCACGTCCATAATCACGCCGCCCTTCTGCATCTGGGCCATGCCGCGCTTGACCCGTTCGGTCCCCTTTACCTTGTTTTCCATTTGTATCACTCCTGTTTCGCTTTGTAAATTTTCCCTATTATAGTACATGTTAGGCCTTATCAAAAGGTCCAGTTTATGATAAAATGATAGGGTCAGATGGAGGAGGCGTTGAAATGGAGATGACGGCCTATAGCTTTACCCGCCAGAGGGGACGCCCGCTGTACGAGCAGCTGTACAGGCAGATCAGGGACAAAATTATATCGGGAGAGCTGTCGTTTGGGGAAAAACTCCCCTCCAAGCTACGGCTGGCCGAAAGCCTGGGCCTGAGCAAAAACACGGTGGAGACGGCCTATGAACAGCTGGCTGTGGAGGGGTATATAGACCCCCGGCCCAAACGGGGCTTTTTTGTCTGCTTCCAAGACAAATTGGGATCCCGGCCGGCGGGCAGGCCGTTGGGACAGGCAGATCCTATGGAAAATGCCGGAATACAGCCTGACGATGGGGTCAGATTTTTTGCGGATTTTAACCCCGGGTGGATCGATCCGGCCTATTTTCCCTATGCCAAATGGCGCAAGTATTGCAGGGAGGCGTTGGACGATTCTTCGGGACAGATTTTGCAGATTGGAGATAACAAGGGAGAATACCGGCTGCGGGTGCAGCTGGCGGAATACCTGCGCTGCGCCAGAGGCGCCCGCTGCAGACCGGAGCAGATCATCGTTGGCGCAGGCATGGAGGTGCTCTTGAGCCAGCTGCATATGCTGCTGGGACGAGATGCCTGCTACGGCTTGGAGGACCCGGGCTACGCGCTGCCTCGGCGTCTGTTGATGCGGCTGACCGACCGGGTGCTGCCGGTGCCCATTGACGAGCAGGGACTACAGCCCCAGGTCCTTGGCAAGACCTCGGCCAATGTGGCCTATGTGACGCCTTCCCATCAGTTTCCTTACGGCAGCGTCATGCCGGCCGGCCGCCGGCAGGAGCTGCTCCACTGGGCCATGGAGCGGGAGGAACGCTACATTTTGGAGGATGACTACGACAGCGAATTTCGTTACAGCGGCCGCCCGGTGGACGCCCTTCTCTCCATGGATACCGACGGAAGGGTGGTGTATTTCGGCACCTTTTCCAAGGCGCTTATCCCTTCGCTGCGTATAGGGTTTATGGCGCTGCCTGAGAGACTGGTGGAGAGGTATAACCGGCGTCTGGATTTTTATCACAGCACCGTTTCCCGCATCGACCAGACGGCCCTGGCCCATTTTATGGAGGAGGGGGACTTTGAACGGCATGTGGGACGGATGCGGAAAATCTATCGCCGCAAGCTGGAGCGGGTGCGCAAATTGCTGGAACCGTATAAGGACAGGATCCGCCTGCTGGGCGACAATGCGGGCTTTTATGTGCTGTTGCAGGTGGATGCGGGCCTGGACGAGGGGGAGCTTTGTCGGCGGGCGGGGAAGGCCGGCCTGCGTATCGGTGGCCTGTCCGACCAGATGCCCTCCGCCGGGGACAAGGGTCCGCCCGGCATTCTCCTGGGTTTTGCCGGTCTGCCGGAGGATAAAATCGAACCGGCGATAAAACGGCTGCTGGCCTGCTGGGGATTGGACGGCTGTATCTGAGAAGGATCATGTAACCTGCTTTTTCCCCATTCTTATCCATTGCTTTACATTATATAATGTATATT
>DXVY01000095.1 GCA_019417145.1 Clostridiales bacterium | reverse complement strand
TGCGCTCGTATGCGTCCAGCACTATCTCGAACATTTCGGCCCCCTTCCAGAAATCGCTGGTAAAGGAACCCGCCACCATATCGGAGGGGCCGGAGCTTACATAAAACTGTTCCACCCAGGCGTCAAATGCCGCGTCGGCCAGCGCCGGCGTGGGCGCCGCATCCTGGGGCTCAACCCGGCGCAGATACCATTTTTGCCCGATTCTGTCGTCTGAGGTCCACTGCAGCACATTGGCTCCGTCCTCAGCGGATCCCTGGGAAACGCTCAGGGAGCATTCCGGCGCGCAGGCCGCCTGAATACGGTAAGCGCCGTCTTCGTCCCTGGTGAATCTCCATTTCTGGGCCGTACTGCCATTCCAGGCATACTGCCAGACATTGGCGTCAGGGTCGGGAGATGAACTGTCCACATCCAACACCAGCCCGCTGCCTACATTGGTCAGTTTATAATAGCCGTCGCCCGCGTCCTCAATCAGCCAGCGCTGGGAATCGCTTCCTGTATCCCGCCACTGATAGACATTGCCCCTGTTACGCAGGCTGGAATTTTCCACACTGAGCAGCTTCCGGCTACACTGCGCTACCAGGATATACTGTTCGCCGGACACTAGCTCGTCCGAGGGCCAAAACGCGCCGGGGGCATCCCCTCTGGCAATGGCCTTGCACAGCTCCATAACGTCGGATATGTTTACCTCCTGATCCTCATCCATATCCGCCGCCCAGGCCAGCCTTTCATCCTCCTGCTGCCCGGCCGAAGCGCGGGCGATTATTTTACAGGCCTCCATAACATCCGATATGCTGATAATACCGTCTCCATCCAGGTCACCCTTGGCATACTCCAGGGCGTTGGAGTAGATCAGTCCGGCTGTGGTCAGCGTACCCGCCAGCAGAAGAACGGCCAAAAGAATGGCCAGGCCCCGCTGCAGCATTTTATTCTTGGACATACAGGCGATTCCTCCCCTTAAAGTATCCTGCGGTTGCGCGGGTCATATATCAACGGCTTCCCCAGTATTTCCGGTCTAGACTGCGAAACTGGATAGCCTCTGCTATATGCGCAGTATCAATCTTTTCTGATCGGTCAAGGTCTGCAATGGTCCTGGCGATCTTGAGAAGTCGATCATAGGACCGTGCGGAAAGGCCCAGCCGATCAAAGGCGGCTTGCAAAACGCCCGACGCCTGGTCGGTCATGGGGCAGGCCCGCCGCAGCATGGCCGGCGTCAGCCGCGCATTACAGGTGACGCCCGTACCCTTATACCTCTCCCGCTGCAGCGCCCTGGCCGCCTCGACTCTCGTCCGGATTTCCGCGGAAGTTTCCTCCCGACCCGCCCCGTGAAGGGCGGCATAGTCTACCGGCGGCACCTCTATATGCAGGTCCAGTCTGTCCAGCAACGGCCCCGACACCCGGGACAGGTATCGTCCCACCGCTCCCGGCGCACAGGAGCACGCCTTGGTCGGATGCCCATAATAGCCGCAGGGGCAAGGGTTCATGGCCGCTACCAGCATAATGGAACAGGGGTAGGTAAGGGTACCGGACACCCGGGAAATGGTGACCTGTCCATCCTCCAGGGGCTGGCGGAGCACCTCCATGGAGGCCCGGCCAAATTCAGGCAGCTCATCCAGAAAAAGCACACCGTTATGGGAAAGGGATATTTCCCCCGGCTTGGGAATGGCGCCGCCGCCGGACAGGCCGGCAGGCGATATGGTGTGATGCGGAGACCGAAAGGGCCGCTCCCGCACCAGGGACTTACCCTTGGGCAATGCTCCGGCAATGGAGTGGATCTTGGTGGTCTCCACCGCCTCCTCAAAGGACAGCCGGGGCAGGATGGACGGCAGCCGCTTGGCCAGCATGCTCTTGCCCGAGCCCGGCGGTCCGATGAGCAGCACGTTATGCCCTCCAGCAGCCGCTACCTCCAGAGCCTTTTTGGCCGCAATCTGTCCCTTGACCTCGGAAAAATCAGGCTGGGCGGACGCCGCACCTTCTTCCTCCAGCACGGGGGTCGCCGGTCGCAGCTCTTTTTCGCCCCTGAGATGCTCCATCAGCTGGGTCACCGAGTGAACCGGATATACCTCCAGCCCCTCCGCCACAGCCCCCTCTGCCGCGTTCTCCGCCGGCACAAAAAATCGTCGGTAGCCGCTTTCGCGCACCTTCAACGCCATGGCCAGCATCCCGTTGACCGGCCGCACCGTTCCGTCCAGGGAAAGCTCCCCGATCAAAGCGGCGTCCGACAAATCGACGTCGATCTGTCCCGCGGCCTTCAGCACGGCTATAAGCAGGGGCAGGTCGTACAGCGCTCCCTCCTTGCGGATATCGGCGGGCGCCAGATTCACCGTTACCCTGCCCACCGGAAAGGTGAAGCCGCAGTTGCGAACGGCGGCCCGCACCCGGTCCCTGGACTCCTTCACCGCCGCGTCCGGCAGGCCCACGATGTCAAAGCCCGGCAGGCTATGGGATAGATCGGCCTCTACCTGCACCATATAAGCGTCCACGCCAAACAGGCCCACGCTGTTTTGCCTGGTAAACATCTTTACTTCCTCTCCTGCCAGCACATAGTCAATAGGAATATATAAATATTATACATGACGCTTTGTGTATTCGCAATAGATTTCGTTTTTCCGGCACAATTGTTCACAAATTATTTATTCCACCACCACGGATTCAACACGGGTTGCATCTAAAATAAAAATGCGTTATCTTAATAATATAATGCGAATATAAAGGGGGAGCATATATGGCGGACGATAAAATCATCATCGCCGACGATGAGGAACGCATCCGGCGGTTGGTGGCCGATTTCTTGTCCATCGCGGGCTTTCAGCCCATCGAGGCGGCTGACGGCAGAGAGGCGCTGGACGCCTTTGCCGCCAATCCGGATACCAAGCTGATGATCCTGGATATCATGATGCCCGAGCTGGACGGCTGGGCCGCCTGCCGGGAGCTGCGAAAAACATCCAATATACCGGTCATTCTGCTCACCGCCCGCTCGGAAGAATTCGATCAACTCACCGGCTTCGAGGCCGGAGCCGACGAGTATGTGACCAAGCCCTTCTCCCCCGCCGTGCTGGTCAAGCGGGTGGAGGCGCTGCTGCGGCGGAGCGAGGGCCAGACGGCGCCCGCCGACGCCAAAGGCCTACGCATCGACGCCGACGCCTATGTGGCCTACCTGGACGGCCAGCCGCTGGAGCTTACCCTCAAGGAATTTGAAATCCTCAATAAGCTTCATGAGACGCCCGGCCGGGTCTATACAAGAGAGCAGCTGCTGGATGCCATTTGGGGGTATGATTTCGAGGGGGATTCCCGCACGGTGGATTCCCACATGGCCCGCCTGCGCACCAAGCTGGGGGAATATGGAAACACCCATCTCAAAACCGTTTACGGCCTCGGCTATAAACTGGAACCCTAGAGGCCAGAGAAATGGAAAATTATACTGAAAGGTTTACGGGCAAGGCTGGGGTATATGAAAAATACCGTCCGGATTACGCGGCAGCGTGCGTGGATTTCATCGTCCGCGTCTGCGGCTGGAAAAAGGGCAGCCGCATCGCCGATCTGGGGGCTGGCACCGGTATCTTTACCCGTCAGCTTCTGGACGCAGGCTTTTTTGTCACGGCGGTGGAACCGGGAGAGGATATGCGGGCCGCCCTTTCGGAAAGCCTCGGGGAACATCCGAATCTATCTGTCCTAGACACGCCGGCCGAGAGGACCGGCCTTCCAAGCCATTCCCTGGACGGCATCACAGCGGCCCAGTCCTTCCACTGGTTCGATCCCGCGGCCTTTCTTATGGAATGCCGGCGCGTCTTACAGCCCGACGGATGGGTGGCGCTGGTGTGGAACATGCGGGATCCCGAACACCCTCTGACCCAGGAAACGGCCGATATATGCCGCCGTCACTGTCCCGATTTCAGAGGATTCTCCAATAGCGACGGCTGGCAGACCCAAAACGTATCGCAGGTTCTGGGGGAAAAACCTATTTTTCGCCGCTTTCCTCATTCCTTTTCCCTGGACGAGGCCGGCTATATCGGCCGGTATCTTTCCGCTTCCTACGCGCCCAAACCGGGAGATGCGTCCTATATTCCTTATATAAATGACCTGCAGGCAGTTTTCCGGAAACACGCTGGAAATGGGCGCCTGCTTTTTCCCAATACTACCTGCTGCTATATCGGCAGGCCCTTTTTTAGCGATTAAAGAGGGATGGCTATGAAAAAAATCTGGTTTCGCATGTTTATCCGCGTGGCGGCGGTATTCGCTGTCTTCGTGGCCATATTGGCTGCGGTCAACGGAGGCTTCTTATCCAAGTATTATATCTGGCGGGAGAAAAGCACCCTGCTGGACATGGCCAGTATCATCCGGGAGCTTGACCTGGAAGACTCCAAGGCCACTCTAGAAGCCCTATACAAGCTGGATACAGGCAAAAGCCTCCTGGTGGATATTTACAGTCCTGCGGGAAAGCTTCTATACACCACCTTCGGTCCCCAGTGGGATTCCAGCGTCGTCGGCTTGCAAAAAAAGCATTTTCAGGTACTGGAGCAGGAGCAGCGAAAGGATGGAAGCGTATTCATCACCGAGATGGATCAAAACAGCGGGGTTGAATACATCACCTACGAGGAACGGACAGACGACAACTACTTTATTCAAATACGGGTACAAAAAAGTCTTCTGGAAAAAAGCGCCGCTATCGCCAACGAATTTATCCTTATTTTGGGCGGCATATTCCTGGCCGGCTCCCTTATCTGGATCATCTTTTTCTCCAAAGCCTTTACCCGTCCCATTGTGGAAATGAACGCCATAACAAAGGATATGGCCAATCTGCATTTTGAGCGAAAATTGATTCCCCGGTCCAAGGACGAGATCGGCCAGCTGGCCGTTTCCATCAACGATCTGTCCACCAAGCTAGACGCCACCCTAACCGACCTGCGGGAGAAAAACGCCCATCTCCAGGATGAAATCGAGGCCGAACGGCGGCTGGATAGCATGCGGCGGGGCTTTGTCTCCAACGTCTCCCACGAACTGAAAACCCCTATCTCCATCATTCAGGGCTACGCCGAGGGGCTTCGACTGGGTATAATCGAAAACAAGGAAAAACGGGAGCAGTACTGCGATGTGATTCTGGAGGAAAGCATTCGCATGAATCACCTTGTGCTGGATTTGCTGGAGCTTTCCCGCTATGAATCGGGCCAAATCAAAATCGAGTCGGAGGATTTTGATATGGGGGAAATGTGTAAAAGCCTGTGTCAGAAACTGGAAAAGAAATTCTCCGAGAAAAAGGCCAGCCTGGAGTTGGAGCTCCCCGACCGTGTATGGGTCCATGCCGACCCGGTGCGCATGGAGCAGGTCCTGAGCAACTACCTGAACAACGCCCTCAGCCATGTGCCGGAAGGCGGGACCATTCGCGTCACCTGCAAAACCGAGGGTTCGCTGGCCCGCGTCAGTGTTTTCAATACGGGTAATCAAATTCCCGTAGACGATATGCCCCAAATCTGGCAGAGCTTTTACCGGGGGGATCCCTCCCACAAAAGAGAGGAGGGCCGGTTTGGCCTGGGCCTTTCCATTGTGCGGGCCATAATGGAACTCCATGGGCGAGAATGCGGCGTATACAACCTGCCCGACGGCGTGTGCTTCTGGTTCACAGCCTCGTTGGCCGAACAAAACGTGGAACGGCCGTCCCCCGAGAACACGCCAGACAACTGATCATATAAAAACCGCCGACCGCTCCTGATGGTGCGGTCGGCGGTTTCCTTTAGTTGTTTTTTTCTGCGGCCATTCGGTCCAGCTCGGCCCGTAACTTCAAAAAATCCTCATAGGCCGCCGGCTTCTGACCGGGATTGCGCAGGAGGGCGGCAGGATGAAAGGTGCCCATAAACTTGATGCCGCCCTTTTCAAACCATTCGCCGTGCTGTCTCGTAACCTTGAAATTGGGGTCGATGAGTCGACAGGCGGCAATGCGCCCCAGACAAACAATGATCCGGGGCCGGATTATGCGGACCTGTTCCCTGAGAAAACCGATGCATTGCTCGGTCTCCTCAGGTTTGGGGTCCCGGTTCTGAGGCGGCCGGCACTTGACCATGTTGCCTATATAAAGCTTTGTGCGGTCTAAATCCACGGCGGCCAAAAATTTATCCAGCAGCTGCCCGCCTCGGCCTACAAAAGCACGGCCGGTCAAATCCTCCTGCTGGCCCGGCCCCTCGCCGATGAGCATAAGATCGGTGCGGGGATTCCCGTCGCCAAAGACCACGTTGGTTCGGGTCTCCCATAAGCCGCAGGCTTTGCAGGCCTTGCAGCGTTCCTCTAACGCGCGCCATTGTTCGTGCATGGGCATGTCTCCTTAATGGTAAGACTTTGAAATAATCTGTATACTATGTGGAACTTTAATATTATAGCATTTTTGCCGGAGGAGTGCAAACTGCCCTTACATTTTTCCGTCCGGACCGCTAAAATAATTTTATATAAAAGGGCCGCCCGCCACGCGGGACGGCCTTTTCCATTTCGACATACCTGCCGCGCGGAGAAAGAGGAATTGCAAAGTGGAGCTGTCCATGACCGACGCCCGTTCCATCGGCCTGACCGCTCCCATCCGGGAGTCGGG
>DXVY01000094.1 GCA_019417145.1 Clostridiales bacterium | reverse complement strand
GTCGAAAATATCCACAAACAGGAAGGAAAAGACAATGACCGCAAAATTGAAGAAGTTCTTGGCAACATAGGAGAAATCAAACTGGAAGAAGGTGGGGGCCAAGGACTTGGGCAGCAGATCTTTGGCGCTATCGAAGACGGGAATCAGGGAGGGGTTGGCGATATCTACTTTATACCATCCGATGAGCTGGGCGCCAATACCCAGCACCCAGGTGATCAGAATGCCCCAGAGAATCGCGCCCTTGACGTTGTAATACATCATGGCGCCGATGACCAGAATGCCTACAAAAGCCAGCACAAACTGAGGCGATGCCACGTTGCCCAGCTGCACCAGGGTGGAGGAGGAGACGGCGCCGTCCTGGATGATGGCGTCGGTGGTCACGATGCCGGCGCCCTTCAGACCCACGATGGTGATAAACAGGCCGATACCAGCCGTTATACCGTATTTCAAATTTTCCGGAATGGTATTGACCAGGGTTTCACGAAAGCGGAAGAGGGACAGGATAATAAAGATGATGCCTTCCACCAGCACGGCGGTCAACGCGATCTTCCAGGGGTCGGCGATGCCTTCCTTGGCCAATGGGCCGCACACCGAATAGGCAAAATAGGCGTTCAGGCCCATGCCGGACGCCAACGCAACGGGATAGTTGGCAAGCACGCCCATGACCACTGTGGCGATCACCGCCGACAGAGCGGTGGCGGTTAAAACTGCGCCTTTGTCCATACCGGCGCTGCCCAGAATGGTGGGATTCACGGCCAGAATGTAGGCCATGGTCAGGAAGGTGGTGATACCCGCCAGAATCTCGGTCTTGACATTGGTACCGTTTTCCTTCAGCTTGAAAAATTTATTAAGCCGTTCCATTTTAAACCTCCTGTTTTTCTTGATTTGGGCCGACGGCTGCCGGCCGCTGTCTCAATAATAGTATAAAAGCAAACGCAACACATTTCAACAGATTGTTAAGGAAATATGAATAATTTGTGTACAACGCTAAATTTTCATGGCGAAAAATGGGAAAAACGCTGGTTATTTGTTTGCGTTTCAAAAGATGCGGACGGCGCCTGCCGGGCGGCAAGCCCAAAAGCGAGATCCTGTATAGATGGAATTGCATTGGGGCCGAGAAAATGATATGATAAAAAAATCACCAGGAATTTCAAAAGTTAGGAAGTGGTTGCTTTTTGCGTTATCTTGCAAAGTACCTGAAGCCTTACCGCGTCCAGTTTATCATAGGCCCTGCGTTCAAGCTGCTGGAGGCCGTTTTGGAGCTGTTTATGCCCGTTATGATGGCCCTCATTATCGATAGGGGCATTCCGGCGGGGGACACGGGGTATATTCTGAAGGTAGGCGGGCTCATGCTGCTCACTGCGTCGGTGGGGCTGGGAAGCGCCGTCATTTGTCAATACAGCGCGTCGGTGGCCTCCCAGGGATTCGGTACTGCCGTGCGCGACGCCCTGTTTCAAAAGGTGCTGTCGCTCTCCTTTGCCCAGGTAGACAGCTTTGGGGTGCAGACCCTGGCCAATCGTGTCACCAATGACGTGACCCAGCTGCAGCAGGCGGTGGCCATGACCATCCGTCTGGTCATCCGCGCGCCCTTTATCTGTATCGGCAGCGTGGCGGCAACCCTAATCATAGATTGGAAATTGGGACTGGTGGTGGTGTGCGCTCTGCCCCTGTTTGCCGGCGCGTTATATTTTGTCATGCGCAAAACCTCTCCCCTCTACACCAAGGTGCAGGGGCGTCTGGACGATATGAGCGACGTTTTGCGGGAAAACCTCACAGGCGTGCGGGTTATCCGGGCATTTTCACGGGAGGAGGCCGAGCGGGAGAAATTTGACCATCGAAACGGACAGCTTCTGCATACTACCCTTTGGGTGGGGCGGGTATCCTCTCTTTTGAATCCGGTCACCAATCTGATTATGAATTTCGCCATTATCGCCATCATTTGGTTCGGCGGCCTGCAGGTGGACGCCGGGAATCTGTCACAGGGGCAGATCCTGGCCTTTATCAGCTATGTCACCCAGATGCTGTCGGTTTTAATCGTGGTGGCGAATCTGGTGGTGCTTTTTACCAGGGCCTTTGCCTCCATGAAACGGGTGAACGAGATTTTCGCCCTGGAGCCGGCCGAGACCGAAGGGCAGGTTTCCCAACCCGCCAACCGCATACCCGCCCCGGCGGTGGAGTTTCGGGACGTCTCCTTCGCCTACCCCGGCGCGGGGGAGGAGGCCCTCCGCCATATCACATTTTCCCTGCCCGCGGGCGGCACGCTGGGCGTTATCGGCGCCACGGGGGCCGGTAAATCCACCCTGGCGGCCCTAATCGGCCGGTTCTACGCGGCCACCGGCGGACAGGTCCAGGTGGAGGGCAGGCCGGTGGAGGACTACGGTGCGGATGACCTGCGGGGACTGGTGGGGATGGTATCCCAGCGGGTGGAGCTGTTCGCCGGCACGGTGGCCGACAATCTGCGTTTGGGCGCGGCCGACGCCCCTGATTCCCTGTTGGAATCGGCCGCCCGCACGGCCCAGGCTTACGAATTCATCCACCGACTGCCCCAGCGCTTTCTCTCCCCGGTGCGCAAGGGGGGCATGAACCTGTCCGGCGGGCAGCGGCAGCGACTGGCCATCGCCCGGGCGCTGGTGAGGCGGCCGTCTATCCTGATCCTGGACGACGCCGCCTCGGCGCTGGATTATGCCACAGACGCCGCCCTGCGCCGCGCTCTCAGGACCGACTGCCAGGGCATGACCACCCTGATCATCTCCCAGCGGGTGTGGGCCGTTAAGGACTGTGACCAGATCCTGGTGCTGGATGACGGGGAGGCGGTGGGGCTGGGCACCCATGACCAGCTTATGGAGACCTGTCCGGCCTACAGGGAGATCGCCCAATCCCAGGCCCAGGCCGGCGGCCCTGCGGCGGGGAAGGAGGCGGCCAGATGAAGCGAAACAAGAGAAATGCGCGTCCGTCCGATCTCACCCGCGGTCAGGATACCCTTCGGACGCTGCTGGCCTATGGGGCCGGACAAAAAAAGGGACTGGCGCTGGCGGCCGTCTGCGCGGTGCTGGCCTCGGCGGCCGAGATCACCGCGCCCTTCCTGACCGGCCGGGCCATCGACCGCATTGTGGGACCCGGACAGGTGGATTTTCCGGGTATTCTGCGGTATTTGATTGTTTTGGGCGCGCTCTATGTTCTGTTTTCTGTGCTCCAGTACCTGGTGGGGTATTTATCCTACGCCTGCGCGCATAAGATAGCCAGGGCCATACGGGCGGATGCGAATGAACGCTTGTCCCGGCTTCCCCTCTCTTTTTATGACAGCGCATCCTCCGGCGATGTGATCAGCCGGTTTGTCAACGACGCCACGGCCATAGCCGACGGTCTGGTGGAGGGTATCACACAACTGCTCACAGGCGCCTTTACCATTCTGGGCACGCTGGGCTTTATGCTCTATATCAGCCCGGTTGTGACCCTGGTGGTCTTAGCGGTGACCTCCCTGACCTTTTTTGTGGCCAGGGCGGTTACCCGGCTTTCCAACCGCCATTTCAAGAGCCAGCAGGCGCTTACAGGCGAGTTGGGCGGCCTAGTGGAGGAGATGGTAAGCGGCATTCGAACGGTCAAGGCCTATTCCTACGAGGCGCGGGCCGGGGAGCGTTTCCGGCAGATCAACCAAAAGCTTTATGTGGCCGGCCAGAAGGCCCAGTTCGCCAGTTCCCTGACCAATCCCACCACCCGGTTTGTCAATTACCTTGCCTATATCGCCGTGGGCGTGGTGGGCGGCGCGGTCAGCGGTCTGTCTGCCGGCTCTATCTCCAGCTTTATCATCTATTCCAACCAGTTTGCCCGCCCCTTCAACCAGCTCACCGCTATTGTTACCCAAATCATGGCGGCCTGGGCCTCCGCCGTACGGGTGCTGGAGCTTATGCGCACGCCGCCCGAACAGCCGGACCATCCGGATGCGGTGCGGGCCGGCAGCCTTTCGGGCAAACTGCGCTTTTCCCACGTATACTTTGCCTACAATCCCCAACGCCCCCTCATCGAGGATTTCAATCTGGAGGTGGAGCCGGGCATGCGGGTGGCCATCGTCGGCCCTACCGGCGCGGGCAAGACCACGCTGGTCAACCTGATCATGCGATTTTACGATACGAAGAGCGGAGAAATCCTTCTGGATGGAAAAACCGAGGAGGGCAGGCCCTTCCAGAGAATGGATATTCGAAACATTACCCGCTCCAGCCTGCGGCGGCATATGGGCATGGTGTTGCAGGAGACCTGGCTGTTTGCCGGCACGGTCAGGGAAAATATCGCCTATGCGCGGCCCGAGGCCACCGATGAGGAGATTGTGGCGGCGGCCAAGGCCGCGCATGCGCACAGCTTTATTAAGCGGCTGCCGGAAGGGTATGACACCCTGCTGGACACGGCGGGAGGCAGCCTTTCGGCGGGACAAAAACAGCTTCTGACCATCGCCCGGGCTATGCTGTCCGATCCGGATATCCTGGTGTTGGACGAGGCCACCTCCTCTATCGATACCCTCACCGAGCAGCGCATCACCCGCGCCTTCGCCAAGCTGGTCAAGGGGCGCACCAGTTTTGTCATCGCCCATCGCCTCTCTACCATCCGGGACGCCGACCTGATCATCGTGATGAACGAGGGGCATGTGGTGGAGCAGGGCCGGCATGAGGAGCTGATTGAAAAGAACGGTTTCTATGCCCGATTATACAACAGCCAATTTGCTTCGGCCGAATAACCGGACAGGCAGGGGCATATGGATGTACTGTAGACGTTTCTTTCCTTCCAAAATTTTAACCCTTCCGGCCGGCGAAAATTCTTGCAGTTTTCGCCGGTCTCCTTTATACTAAAGATAGATAATGCATGCGGCTGGCCCCTGTAGAGGCGGCAATGCATTCTCGTATAAATATGGAAAGGTGTGTTTTGCATGGACGAGAACAATCGCTTTGACGGCGGCCAGAACGGAAATCAGACGCCCGCGTCTGATCCCAACCTGTATACCGGCAACGGGCAGGTTCCACCGGCAGCGCCTACGCCCCCTGTCCCGCCTGTGGCGCCTCCCCAGCCCGATCCCAACGCCTATGCGGGTCAACCCGGAGCCAATCCTTATGCCGGACAGCCCGATCCCAACGTCTATGGGGGCCAACCCGGAGCCAACCCTTACGCCGGACAGCCCGATCCCAACGTCTATGGGGGCCAACCCGGAGCCAACCCTTATGCCGGGCAGCCTGACCCCAACGTCTATGGGGGCCAACCCGGAGCCAACCCTTATGCCGGACAGCCCGATCCCAACGTCTACGGGGGTCAGCCCGGAGCCAATCCTTACGCCGGGCAGCCCGATCCCTATGGCAACGGAAACGGCGGATTTTCTAATCAGACGCCGCCCCCTTATGTGCCGCAGGACCCCGGTTATGTACCCTACGGCGTCGAGCCGCCCCAGCCCCAGAAGCTCCCCGGCGATTCCATGGCCATTGCCTCTATGGTGCTGGGCATTGTGGGCGTGGTTTGTTGTACGGGCATAGGTTTTATCGCGGCTATTATCGGCATTGTTTTGGGCTTCGTATCCCGGTCCAAGGGAACCAGCAAGGAGGGCATGGCCCTGGCCGGCATTATTCTGGGCTTTGTGGCAATCTTTTTGGGCATTATCGTCAGCATAATACTGATTTCCACCGGCGCACTTGCCAATTGGCTTGGAGACTCCGTTTCCTACTCTTATTACTATTGATGCATGCGCAAAGGGGCAGCCTAATGGCGGCGATCCAACCAAGCGTTGAAATGACGCCGGAATGACGCCGGTTTGAACTGAAGTGAACAGCAAAAGAATAAACTCTATGTGAACGGTTTGCGTTTCGCATAGAGTTTTTCTTTTGCCCTTCTCTCATATTTTCCGGCCTTCCAGGAAGGCGTAGCCGTCGACAGGGGCGCCGGCCGGGAGGGAGATGGGGGATTCAAGCGTTTGGCGGGAAGAAAACCGGGGAAACCTTCAGAATTATTTAGGGCTTATATGGTTTCTCGAGCTGTGCGTTAGAACCGCTTTCAACCGCCGTTTAGCTTTTCTTGACATTATTCCGGTTAGGGACTAAAATGCAACATGACTGCCCCCTGCGGCGATCGTCGGGGGGCCATTTGCGTCGAGAAGGGCCATGCCTTGTGGACGCAAAGCTGTTGGAGCGCCGGGAGAAGAATGCCTCCCGTGGAATGAAAACCGGGTGCAGGCCGCGGACAATCCCGGTATACGGATGGCAAACCTTTGAAAGGAAGACTGGGCAGATTATGAATTCTACCGCGATTTTTTCAAAAATGCCGGCATACAAGCTCTTTTTTCTTGCCTCTATCCCCGGGGCGATCAGTATGCTTGCTTCGGCGCTGTATCAAACCATCGACGGCGTTTTTGTGGGCCGGTTTTTAGGAGAAACCGCTTTTGCGGCGCTGAATCTGGCCATGCCCTTTGTCATTATCAACTTTTCGCTGGCGGATTTGATTGGCGTCGGGTCGGCCGTACCCATATCCATTTGTTTAGGAAAAAAACAGGGGCAGGAAGCAAATCATATTTTTACCTGTTCCTGTCTTATGATTATCGGGACCGGGGTGCTCATCGGCGGCCTTCTTTTTGTCGCGGCTCCGCTGCTGATTCGGTTCATGGGGGCCGAGGGGACGTTTGCAAATGATGCGGTACAATACATGAGAG
>DXVY01000093.1 GCA_019417145.1 Clostridiales bacterium | reverse complement strand
GAAAATGAAAAAGTCTATATCATTGCTTGTCATACTGTGCATTGCGGCCACAATGCTGACTGCCTGCGGAGGCGGAAGTGATTTGCCGTCCTTATCCGGTTACTATGAATGTAATAGCTATGCTTTTGACATCAGCGCCGTGGAATTTGAATCGGACGGAACTGTAACGCTCTACATGGACTGGAATTATACGGGTACATACAAAGCAAAGGGCGATGGCTATTTGCTCGAGATCACCGGTGGACAGAGTTCTGTTTCCGATCTGCTGGCAAAGGAGAAAAACGATGCCTACAAGATTACTGTTGAACCCAACGATGACGGAACGCTTACGGTATACTTGGAAGCAAAGAGCGGATATATCTACTACGGGGATCCGTCCGCCATCTTCTCGCCAAAAACATAAAAAACAAACACTGATACCGCCGCTTTCACAACGGCGGTACAGATATAGAAATATGCAAGAAATCAGGAGGAATTCGGATGAAAAGGCACAGAAGAATTATTTCTCTATTTTTAATGATTTTTATCTTTCTATCGTTTACAGCCTGCGAAAAACCGATGAGCGAGGAAGAAATCAAAGAAGCCTGTATGGCAGAGGCTGAAAATTTTGTTGGAGGATACTTAAGCAATACTAACCTAGACTACCTCGACAAATATATCGTTTATTCGGACGATTTTAAACGTCATAAACTCAAGGCTGATTATGACTGGTACGGTGGGACTCTTATCATAGAAAAGGTTGCAGATTATATATTAAAGAATGCGACATTTGAAACGGATAGATTTAGCTTTACCTACAATAAAGAGACTGAGCGAGCAAAACTAAATGTGAATGTAACAATTCTCCCACCCAAGAAGGTTTTTGACAAAATCGAAGAATATGTGAAACAAAATCAATATAGCGATGACATGGAAGCTGCGGCAATTCAGGCAATCTTTATGATCGGCGACATTCAACCTGTTACCGTTCACGTTCCAATTGAGTTTATTTATAATGATCAGCATGAGGATTGGGAAATCTTGCAGTATTGGCTGGTAATGAAAGCAATAAACGAGGCGGAATAAGACGATTTTCGATAGACTCGTAAACATAATGGGAATTGTCTGAGAGGAGGTGCAGTAGTTACGGTGATATGTCTGCCGGCTTCTAACAAATATCGTAAAAGCAAACGCTAATAACGTCATTTTCACAATTGCTTTATCAGAAACATAAATGCACAGGAAAAATAAACTTTTAGGAGGAATCGATTATGTGGTTAGCAATTTTACTCTCCGTTGGCGCCGTCACTATTGGCATAGTGCTGGGTCTTCGTCAGGGAAAAGTAAATCGTCAGCTTATGGATGAAGGAAGGATCGTCCAGCGTAAGTATGTCATAACGGAGCAGGCAGAAGAATTTACCCTGCGGGGAGCGGATTTCGCACGTGTCCTGCAGGGCATCCAGAACGCCGACCTGCGGGGAAGCGGTGTATCCGTTCAAAAAAATGATGCGAACCAGGTGTTCTTCTTTAACGGAAGCAACTGGAAAGCCGAAATGTATCGCAAAAATGATATCGGCGATCACAATGTCTGGTATTTTCACTTCACCAACTGGAAAACCTACCGTGGCATGGTACAGGAGCATATTTCCATGAATATTTTGATTACCGCAATAGAGAAGATGTTCCTTTCCATTGACCCAGTTGCCCAGGTCAAGAATGTTCCGATTCAGGTAAAAACCAAACCCAGCTTTTTTTAAGTGAAATTAGGAGGTAGAAAAATAGATAATCCAAATGTATTGATTATTGTAACTGCTGTGGCTCTAGTGCTCATGATATACGTCATAAGATATATCATCAGCCGGGTACTACATAAGGGTGCGGATGCAATCGAAAATAGGATAAGGCAGGTGCATTCGGAAAAGCATCCGGCAGAGAACCAGAGTCTTGCAGAAAGGCTTGGGAATTCGGGACAGAATCCCCAAGCTTTTCAGGCTCAAGGCAGTACTCCCGCAGCCGGATTCCAACAGCCTTCTGCAACTGTACCGAATAGCGATCGTCCGGTTTCCTTCTGCGCCAAGTGCGGTGCGGAGTTAAAGCCCGGAAGCACCTTCTGTGCAAAGTGCGGAGCGGAACTGAAAAAGAACTGATTACGAAACCCCGATATGACAAATTCTTTGTTTTCAAGGAGTTTGAAGAATTTTATTAAAGCACTGTGAGCTTCATAACCATTCATAAAATTGTGGTTTTCATATCTATATTTATCCAAATGAAATGAATCTGAATATGGCTGCAAACTCTAAGTGAAGTCATAAACCCTTCTGTCGTTCGTCAACACAACATATAGTACATGCAACGAAAAGAATCCAGATGCAAATAAACCGTCCGCAACTAAAAAAAGTTGAAGGCGGTTTATTTATATCCTATTCGGTTATTTTATTTTCTCCCCTAAGGACTTCACGCTTTTTCAGCCGGGATTTTTTGTAATTCTAGTCATGAGCGCGCCCCCAACTCATGTGTCTTTGATCCAAGGGCCGCCGGTTTCATTTGTCCTGGCTCGAAGGGTCTGGCGTTACGCCACCGATCCTCCTGCCGACGTTTCCAGCGCGGCGCAGGGAGCGAAAAAAGTCGGAAAGCAGGCCGGCGCAGACCTGCTGTTCCACCCCGCCGGTACAGGCGGGCCGATGGTTATAGGACAGATCAAAGAGCTGGATGACCGAACCGCAGGACCCGGCTTTGGGATCATATGCGCCAAAGACCACCCTGTCCAGCCGGGAATTGATAATTGCGCCGGCGCACATGGGACATGGCTCCAGCGTGACATAGAGCGTACAGCCGAACAGCCGCCAGCCGCCAAGGAATCTGCAGGCGCCGTCAATAGCCTCCAGCTCGGCGTGGGCCAAAGCATTCTTATCGGCCTCCCGGCGGTTCCTGCCCACAGCTATGACGCGGCCCTCCTTTACGACCACCGCCCCCACC
Source organism: Clostridiales bacterium (assembly GCA_019417145.1). Classification (GTDB taxonomy): domain Bacteria; phylum Bacillota; class Clostridia; order Oscillospirales; family Acutalibacteraceae; genus Howiella. Next base: position 3,726 of record DXVY01000093.1, on the reverse strand, counting down.
GGTACTTCCCCGTCCTCGGCCGCCAGCTTGGCCTGCGCGATGGCAAGCCCCATAAAGTATGCATCATCCGGTACGGTCATCATAAATACGCGCCCCCGCCTTAAAAGGAAAACTGCACCATGACCATAGTCAGACCAAAAAGCGCCAGCACGACGATCATTAAGGGATGTCCCAAAAAAGCGGCATAGCGCCCTTTAGAATCCAATGCGCAGGGCGACGGATGCAGCCGGAAAGCCGCCGGCCGTTTGGCGGTCAGCCAGGCGGCGCCTATTAAGCCCACGACCAGCAGAGCCAGCACGTAACCGTTGTTGGCCAGCATATAGGCCGTGGGCGACATCCCGCTCATCCACTCGTTGAGCAGGGTCGCAAACAGATTGTTGAGGAAATGGGCGACTATGGCCGGCCACATGGAATTGGCGGCCACCGTAATGTATCCCAGTCCCAGCCCCACCACAATGGCAAAAGGCGTCTGCACCAGATTCCCGTGCATCAGGCCGAACAACAGGGAAGATATGACAATGGCAAAGCTGTCGCCATAGGGGCGCAGAAGGCCTAGCGCCACGCCGCGAAAGGCAAATTCTTCCACCAGCGCAGGTAAAAAGGCGCTGCCTAATATGACCAACGCGGCGCCGAAAATCCCGTCCGGGTTTTCCATGACAGGCTGTACGGGGACCAGTTGGAAGGCGCTCAACGTCTGTCCCAAAATATTGGTGGCCAAATTGCCCAGCATGCAGACCCCCAGCCCGGACATGACCAACGGTACGAAAAGGGAGGGGGTCACGCCGCCCAACGGCAGCACGCGCCCTATCCTTTGGCGGCACACCTTGATGCTGATAAGAAAGGGAATGGTAAACACCAGCGCCGAAAGCGCCACCTGCTGCACCCATACAAAGCCGGGCTCCATAAGCAGTGCATACATATCGCGCAGAGAATACCCGGCAATGAGCAATCCGCCCATTAAAAGCAATTGAAATAAAAACTGCGCGCCAAAAAAGACCAAAAAGGCCACGCTCAAGCCAAGGGAGACACGACGGATCCCCTGCCTTTCCCCATACGCCCTGGGAGACAAGCCGCCGTATGGATTCCAGGGCGGCTGGTATGACTGGACCGGAAACCGCCCACCGGACCTGTATCCGGGATACTGCATAAACAATCACCTCGCCTGTATGGCCGCCGCATCAAAATTTTCCGCCTATAGTAATAACCAAGCACGGTATAAACCAAAGAAAAATGGTATTTAATATATTATATACGCTTTCTGTCCATATGTCAAAATAGGAAGCAAAAAATAGGCCACAAAAAACCCGACTATGTTTTTTGTATAATTTTACGACAAATTATTATGAAAAACGCCGCTTGTTATTTAAATTGCCAAAGCGTATAATATATTTAACCACTGGAATAAAGTTTCAATGACAGCAAAGGGGGAAATTTCTATGGATCTTATGTGGCTGACGCCGGCGGCGGCCATTATTGCCCTGCTTTTCGTCTTCATAACGGCTAGGCGCGTACTGGGATATTCCCAAGGCTCGGTCAAGATGGCCGAAATCTCCGCGGCCATCAACAAGGGGGCGACGGCCTATCTTAAGCGGCAATATTCTGTGGTGGCCATATTCTTTATCGCCATGTTTATTGTGTTGGGCGCCATGGCTCTTGCTGGGTATCTGACCTTTTTTGTTCCCTTTGCCTTTATCACCGGCGGCTTTTTCTCCGGCCTGTCGGGGTTTGTGGGCATGAAGATCGCCACAGCGGCCAACGCGCGAACGGCCAACGCTGCCAAAGAGGGCCTTAATCGGGGCCTGCGGGTGGCCTTTTCGGCCGGCTCGGTCATGGGATTCACGGTGGTGGGCCTGGGCCTGCTGGATCTCTCTATCTGGTACTATCTCTTAAAATATGCCTTTCAGCTTCCCATCGAGGAGGTCACCAGCGCCATGCTGACCTTTGGTATGGGCGCCTCCTCAATGGCCCTGTTCGCACGGGTAGGCGGCGGTATTTTTACCAAAGCCGCCGACGTAGGCGCCGACCTTGTGGGCAAGGTGGAAGCCGGCATCCCCGAGGACGATCCCCGGAATCCGGCGGTCATCGCGGACAACGTGGGGGATAATGTAGGGGACGTGGCCGGCATGGGAGCCGACCTGTATGAATCCTACGTAGGCTCCATCATATCGGCGTCCGCCCTGGGGGTGGCTGCCTTCTCCGATATTGCGGAGGTAAGCGGCGTACAGGCGGTGACCATTCCTATGGCAATGGCGGCGCTGGGGGTGATCTTTTCCATCATTGGCACCTTTTTGGTGCGTACGGGTGAGAGCACCGACCAGAAAACCCTGCTGAGCGCGCTGCGTCGGGGTACCTATTTCAGCGCGGTGGCCATCGCCGTAGCTGCCTTCCCTCTTGTCTGGTTCATGCTGGGCAAAACCTATATTGGCATATACGGCGCGGTTATCTCCGGCCTGATCGCCGGGGTACTCATCGGCGCCTGTACAGAGTATTTCACATCCGATAGCTACAAGCCCACCAAAAGGCTGGCCGGCTCGGCCAAAACCGGGTCCGGCACCCTGGTAATCAGCGGCCTGTCTTTGGGAATGTTGTCCACCTTCGCGCCCATTCTGATCATAGCGGCCTCGGTTCTCATTTCCTATTTTATCTCAGGCGGCGCCCACAACGGCGCTCTGGGATTGTACGGCATCGCCATCTCGGCTGTAGGCATGCTGTCCACCTTAGGCATCACCCTGGCCACCGACGCATACGGCCCCGTGGCCGATAACGCCGGCGGTATCGCGGAAATGGCCGGGCTTGATCCGGAGGTCCGCCGCCGCACCGACGCCCTGGATTCCCTAGGTAACACCACCGCCGCCACCGGCAAGGGCTTCGCCATTGGTTCGGCCGCCCTGACCGCCCTGGCCCTCATCGCTTCCTATCGGGATAAGGTTATCTCCATCGCGGGCGACGCTTCTATCCTGGATCTGAGCATCATGAACCCCCGGGTGCTGGTGGGCCTATTTATCGGGGGCTGTCTGCCCTTTGTATTTGCCGCTCTGACCATGGATTCAGTGGGCAAGGCGGCCCAGAGCATTGTGGTGGAGGTCCGGCGGCAATTTAAAGAGATCAAGGGACTGATGAAGGGCGAGGCCAAGCCGGATTATGAGCGCTGTATCGGGCTATGCACCTCCTCGGCCTTGAAACAGATGATCCTGCCCACCGTTATCGCGGTTGTTATTCCCATCCTCACCGGACTTCTCTTAGGTGTCAACGGCGTCTGCGGCCTGTTGGGCGGCGCCACAGTCTCTGGCTTCCTGCTGGCCATTTTCATGGCCAACGCCGGCGGCGCATGGGACAACGCGAAAAAATATATTGAAGGCGGCCAATTGGGCGGGAAAGGCAGCGACGCACATAAGGCGGCCGTAGTTGGCGATACGGTGGGCGATCCCCTGAAGGATACCTCCGGCCCCTCCATCAATATCCTCATAAAGCTTCTTTCCATGGTATCCATCGTTTTTGCGGCGTTAATTGTGGAATTCCACCTGCTATAAAGGTATCGGTAATGTACGGCGAAATACGGGGACCGGCGCATCCGGCCGGTCCCCCAGCCCACCTTTCCGCACAATCCGAGGAAATATTTTAAAGAAAAGGTCTTGACAGATGCTTCTTTTCATTTTATAATTATTTCGCTTTATGGCGGTATAGCTCAGTTGGCTAGAGCATGCGGTTCATACCCGCAGTGTCGTT
>DXVY01000092.1:3064-6711 GCA_019417145.1 Clostridiales bacterium | reverse complement strand
TTCGACCTGGACGGCACGCTGGTCAGCGCGGGCATGATTCCAGAGAAAAACCTGGAGGCCGTCCGGTATTTTATAAAGGAGGGCGGCCGATTCGCCTTGGCCACCGGCCGATCTATCGAGGCCGCCCGTCCCTTTGCTATGGCCGCCGGATCCAACTGCGCCAGCATTGTTTTTAACGGCGCCATCGGTTATGATTATGAAAAGGAGACCAGTCTCTGGCAGGAGAGCTTACCGGCGGCCGCCAAGGCGGTCATCCCCGGCATTTTAGAGCGTTTTCCGCAGATCGGCGTGGAGGTGCATAGCGGCCGAAAGCTGTATGTCCTGAACCGCACCCCGGATGTGGACTGGCATATCGCCTATGAAGGGATCCAGGATGAGGACGCCGCCTTTGCCGACGTGAAGGGGAAGGACTGGACCAAGGTCCTTTTCGCCATGGGGGAGGAAACCGGAATGGCCGCGCTGCACGGCTACTGCGAGGGAATTTCTCTGGAGGGCGCCTACTTCCTGAAAACGGCCGACTGCTATTATGAACTGACCTGCGGCGGTGTGAGCAAGGGCGCCGCTCTGTCCCGACTGGCGGGGCTGTTGGGGGTGGATAAGGCCCGCACCTTTGCCATCGGCGATTATTATAACGATGTGGAATTGGTGCAGGCCGCCGGCGTAGGCTGCCTGGTGGAGACGGCCCCAAGGGAGCTGCACGGGCTTGCCCAACACATCGCCTGTTCCTGTGAAAAGGGCGCGGTGGCGGATTTTATTGCCTATTTAGACCAAACTCTTTAAGGGGAATAACGGGATTTTGACAGGATGTATCTTGATTTTTACCCTGCGAATCGTGTAGTATAAAGTAGTAAAAAGACAAGCTGCGAAAGGAATGTTGCATCTCATGGATACCGCTTCCAAGAAGGCCCTGGAAAAAACGGCCCTGAAGGTCCGTATGGGCGTCATCGAGGGCACTTATAACGCCGGCTCGGGACATCCCGGCGGCTCCCTGTCGGCCGCCGATATCCTGACCTATCTCTATTTTTATAAGATGAAAATCGATCCCCAAAATCCCCGGTGGGAGGAAAGGGATCGGTTTGTGCTGTCCAAGGGCCACGCTGCCCCCGCCCTATATGCCGCGCTGGCCGAGAGGGGGTTCTTCCCCGGCGATGAAATTCCGCGGCTGCGCAAGGTGGGCAGCATGCTCCAAGGCCATCCGGATATGAAGAATATCCCGGGCGTGGACATGTCCACCGGCTCTTTGGGACAGGGCATATCGGCCGCCTGCGGCATGGCGCTGTCGGCCAAGCATTTTGGCGACGGCTTCCATGTGTACAGCATCCTGGGCGACGGCGAGTGCGAGGAAGGCCAGGTCTGGGAGGCCGCCATGTTCGCCGCCCATAAGCAACTTTCCAACCTGACTGTTTTCGTGGACCTGAACCACCTCCAGATCGACGGGACCATCGAGAATGTTAATTCGCCCCTGCCCCTGGATGAAAAATTTGCCGCCTTTCAGTGGCATGTGATAACGGTGGACGGCCATGACTTCGACCAGTTGGACGCCGCCGTTACAGAGGCTTTGTCGGTAAAGGACAGACCCACCGCCATTATATGCAATACGGTCAAGGGCAAGGGCGTTTCCTTTATGGAGAACGTTTGCGGCTGGCACGGCGTGGCGCCCAAGAAGGAAGAGTATGAAAAGGCCATGGCCGAGCTACAGGAGAAGCTGGCCGCGCTGGAGGCGTAAAGCCGAAGAATATAGAAGATGGGTCCGCACCCTGCCGGCGATGGGGCGGCCTCGCAGCTGTAGAACGGCTGTATGATTTTATTCGCCGGGGAACGGAGAAGCGAGAATGTCTGAAGTAAGGAAAGCCGCAACCCGAGAAGGATACGGTCAGGGCCTGGTGGAGCTGGGCCAGCAGACCGATCAGTTTATTGTCATGGACGCCGACCTGGCCGCCGCTACCAAAACCGGCATGTTCCAGAAGGCTTTTCCCGACCGCTTTTACAATTGCGGCATCGCGGAGCAGAATATGATGAGCGTGGCGGCCGGCATCGCCGCAACCGGCAAGACGGTGTTTGTCAGCTCCTTTGCCATGTTTGCCGCCGGCCGCGCCTTTGAACAGGTGCGCAACTCCATCGGCTATCCCCATCTGAATGTGAAGATCGGCGCCTCTCACGCCGGCGTATCGGTAGGGGAGGACGGCGCTACCCACCAGTGCTGTGAGGATATCGCCCTCATGCGCACCATTCCGGGTATGACCATTATCAATCCGGCCGACGCGGTGGAGGCCAAGGCCGCCGTCTTCAAGGCCATGGAAATCGACGGCCCCGTGTATATGCGTTTTGGCCGTTTGGCCGTACCGGTTATTTTTGATGAAGACTATACCTTTGAGGTGGGCAAAGGCGTGGAGCTGAAGGATGGCGGCGACGTGACTATTATCGCCACCGGCCTGATGGTCGCGGAGGCCATGAAGGCCTATGAGCTGCTGGCCGCCGAGGGCATATCCGCCAGGATTATCAATATGGCTACCATCAAGCCCATCGACCAGGAGATCATCCTGAAGGCCGCCCGGGAGACCGGCGCCATCGTCACCGCCGAGGAGCATTCGGTCATCGGCGGGCTGGGATCGGCGGTCTGCGACGTGTTGGCGGAAAATTATCCGGTGCCGGTGATTAAGGTGGGCGTACAGGATACCTTCGGTATCTCCGGCCCTGCGCTGGAGCTTTTGGAGTACCACGGGCTGACGGCTCCCCATATCGCGGCGAAGGCCAAGGAAGTCATGAAGCGCAAAAAGTAAACGGAAAGTGCGGTAAGGGCGCGGCTGAAAAAGGGCCGCGCCTTTTTTGCATTTTTCCCTTTGCGGACGTATATTTTTCCAGTGGCCAGTGGATACTAGCCATGAATCCAAAACAGAAGGAGTGGTATTCATGGCAAACCTGACCGCAAAGGAGCTTTCGGCCCTGGAGGATCAGCTGAGCATGGAGCAGCTGCTGATCAAAAAGTATAAGATGGTGGCCGGCATGGCATCCGACCAGCAAATCAAGACCAAATGCGAGCAGATCGCCCAGAAGCATCAGGAGCATTTCAACCGTCTGATGGGCCATCTGAATTAGGGGAGGGAAGAAAAATGAACGCTATGCAGGATAAGGAACTGATGGATGATGTCCTGTCGTCTCAGAAAATGATGACGGCCAACTACTCCCTTTATGCCAACGAGTGCGCGGGCAAATCCCTGCGGGACGATATGCTGTGCCTGCTGCGGGAGGAGCACGATATCCAGGCCGACCTGTTCTACCAGATGCAGTCCAAGGGTTGGTATCCCACCCCGCCCGCCGAACAGCAGAAAATCGATCAGACAAAGCAGAAGTTCCAGACCCAGGCACAGGGTTAAAAGGAGTCTCAGGCGCCTGTGCCGTTATGCTACCGGCGGGAATGGATGAAAAGCGGACAGTCCGAAAGGGCTGTCCGCTTTTTAGGCGTTGGGGACGATCACCCGGAGGCTTGTGCAAAAGGGCCCAAAACCCGTCCCGCCAAAATCGTGCCCAGACGACAAGAAAAGAACTGCGAATTTGACAGAAAGCCGCGGCGGTCTGGTCCTATAATAGATATATCGACGGGCCGGACGACCGCCGTGAAAGGGGAGGGAAGAAATGACCGTATACAT
>DXVY01000092.1:0-3054 GCA_019417145.1 Clostridiales bacterium | reverse complement strand
ATACATAGATATGCTTTTTTTGCTCAATCTCCTGGTGGATTACTTTATCCTCTCCCTGACCTCCCGCCTGAGCGGCGCGCGGGCCGGGTTCCTCCGACAGCTGGGAGGCGCGGCGGTGGGCGCGCTTTTTTCCTTTATTATCTTTTTGCCCGCGCAGCCTCTTCCTCTGGAACTGCTTATACGTCTGGTCTTTTCGGGCGTTATCATCCTGTGCGCCTACGGCTTTGGGGACTGGCGCAGGTTTTTGCGGCGATTGGCCGCCTTTTACACGGTCTCCTTCCTCTATGCCGGTCTTATGCTGGCGGTGTGGTTTTTCTGCCATCCCGCCGGCATGGCCGTGCACAATGGGGTGGTGTATTTCCACATTTCCCCCTTTGTCCTTATTGCCGGCACAGCCCTTGGATACGGCGTCATCTGGCTGCTCCGAAAGTGCATCAGGCGGCCGGCGGCCGAAGGGGAACGGCGCAGGGTAGAGGTGGTCCTGGAGGGCAGGCGGGTGGTGTTGGAGGCCTTGGTGGACACCGGCCATTCCCTGACCGATCTTATGTCGGATGAGCCGGTCATCGTGGCCGACCTATCGGCCGTGCAGCCCCTGATTCCGTTGGAGGCCCTGCCGGCTTTTCTGCATGTAGGCAGTCCGCCGCCGGGAGAGATGGGGACGCGCTACCGGGTGATTCCCTACAGTGTGGTGGGAGGCGGCGGTTTGCTACCGGCCTTCCGTTGCGACGACGCCAGGGTGCTGATACCGGAACATTTTCGGGGCCCGGCCCGGCCCATTCGTCGTCCGGCCATGGCAGTAGCCGGTACGGCCCCGCCCGTGCCGGATGAAAAAACCAAGCGGGGCGCCGCGGCCATCGTGGCGGTCAGCGTACAGCCCCTTGGCGGGGATTACAACGCCATTATCAGCCCTGCGTTGACAGAGCGAGAAAAAATGGAGAGAAGGAGCCGAAGACCATGAAACTATTGAATAGACTGCGGTATAAGCTGACCCTCTGGATGGCCGGCCGGCTTGGCAAAAAAGCCGACCCGCTCCATTACATAAACGGACCGGAGACCCTGCCGCCGCCTCTGACGGCCGAGGAAGAGGCGGCTCTTATGGCCCGGTATGACACCGACGGGCCGGCGGTCAAGGAGGAGCTGATTACCCATAACCTGCGTCTGGTGGTCTATATCGCCCGGAAATTTGACGCGGCGGGAGCTGGAATCGAGGACCTGATCTCCATCGGCACCATCGGCCTGATCAAGGCGGTCAATACCTTTTGCCCCGAGCGAAAGATCAAGCTGGCTACCTATGCCTCCCGTTGCATAGAGAACGAGATTCTTATGTACCTGCGCAAGACCACCGCCCTAAAGACCGAAATATCCATCGACGAGCCGTTGAATATTGACTGGGACGGCAACGAGCTGCTCCTGTCCGACGTTTTGGGCAGCGACGGGGACGAGGTGGGCAAGGGGGTGGAGCAGGAAGACGAGCGCAACCTGCTGCACGAACTGGTGGACCGTCTTTCTCCCCGGGAGCAGCAGATCATGCAAATGCGCTTTGGCCTGGCCGGATACAGGGAGTACACCCAAAAGGAGGTAGCCGATTGCCTGGGTATTTCCCAGTCCTACATCTCCCGTCTGGAGAAGCGGATTATCGGCCGCCTGAAAAAGGAGATCGAGCGGGTGGTTTAATCCCGCCCACAAGAAGACAGAAAAAGGAGCCTGCATGCTTTCAGGCTCTTATTATTTGTATTGCTTTTTCTTTTTTTATTCGGGCGATCAGCCGCCAGGCATGAAACAGGATCATAAGCAGCAAGAGAAGGGCCAATGCGCCCCAGAACGGCAAAAGGGAAACGGGAGGAGGGGCGATGCAGATGTTTGGGAAGGCGGCCTCCAAAACGGGGGGGAGAAGCAGACGGCTGCACATGGCGGCCGGAAAGGCGGATAGAAGCAGGCAGGAAAAGAGCAGGACAGAAAGCTCCCAGGCGGCCATAAGGAAAATGGGTCTGCGGCCGTATCCGCACAGGGCGAACAGGGCGTACCCCCTGGCCGCCGATTGGATATAGCGGCCCAAAATTAGGAGAAGCAAAATAAGGGACAGGCTGGCCGTGCAGCTCCAAAGGATAAGGCTCACATAGCCGACAATAGGGTAGTCGCCATCGTCTGCCTCCGGGCCGTAGAACGCGCCCCTCAGATCGGTTGCCGCCTCCATATTGCGGATGATATCCTCCCGGTTCTCGGCCTTGTCGGCTACCAGGAACAGGGATGCGGGCGGCTGCTTTTCCATAAGATCTGCCCATAGGCCGGCAGACAGGTAAACGCCCTTGTTTTGGTAGTACAATTGCTCCCGGCTGTAGGTTCCCTTGACAAGCGCCTGGTATTCCAGCCTACGCCCCTCATAATCCGACAGCGCAATCCCGATCCGTCGGCCCACCCATGCGCGGGCATCCAGCGGGGCGTCGCCGGCTTGTATAGGCAAAATTTCCTCGGGCAGGAGGATGGCGGCGGCGTCTGCATCCGTCAGTCCCTCGCCGGCCGTGATGCGTATCTTTTCTTCCCCGCTGTAGGGGGAGAGATAGAGGTTGACGGCCTGATCGTCCAGCCCGACGCAATATAGGTCGGACAGATTGGGCAAAACCCTTTGCACATGGGGGAGTCCTTGGCAGACATCCCTTGCTTCCTTTTCTATAGGGCCGCCGCCCTCGGCCCGCACCATCCGGTTATGAACGTTTTGGTAAAGATTTTCCTCCAACCCCTGCTGTATGCCGGCGTTGGCAGCCCAAAACAGGGACAAAAGCAGGAAAAGCGGCAGGCAGAAAAGAGAGAAGGAAAGGGTTTTTCTCTTTTGCCGGCGCAACAGCCGTAAGACAAGTCGGAAAATATTTTTCATTCCTCATCCCTCACAGCCACGGCCGGAGATATGTCATAGACCCTGGCCGCCGCAAGCAGTCCGGCCAGCAGGGAGAAGAGAAGAATAGCCAGGGAGGCGGCGGCAAAGACCGCCAGGAAGAGGAGAGGGGAGAAGGAGATGCCGATGAAAAGGGTGGTGAGGAAGGGCCGAATCAGGTACCA
>DXVY01000091.1 GCA_019417145.1 Clostridiales bacterium | reverse complement strand
ACAGGTCCATAGGCGCTATGTCAAAGTAGCCGGCCCGGTCGTGGGGCTCCAAGGTGGGTTCGCCCTCGGCGTCGGTTTTGAAAAGATAGAATTCACATTCCGGGCCCACCTGGAAGGAAAAGCCCTTGCCGGCGGCACGGGACATGACCTGCCGCAGCAGATATCGACCATCCCCTTCAAAGGGCCGCCCGTCCGGGTATCGGATATGGCAAAAAAAGCGGGCCACACAGCCCTGGGAAGGCCTCCAGGGCAGCAAGGACAGGGTGTCCAGGTCCGGATACAGGAAAAGGTCCGATTCGGCCACATTGGAGAAGCCGCCGATAGCCGAGGCGTCGAAGGATATGCCCTGCTCAACGGCGTAGGCAAGCTGGGAGGACATGATGGCAATGTTTTTCTGCACGCCGAAAATGTCACAGAAGGCCAGCCGGATAAACTTGATATCGTTATCCTCAATGAATTGCAGGATCTCCGCCAAGGACTGGTGCATAGGAAAGCCTCCTTAAATAAAGGTTTGAAAACGCTGATAACCCACAAGGGAAAGCAAACGGCAGATTTTCAAAAAGGCGCCGCGTACCCTAGGGACGCAGCGCCTTTGCTGATGTATTTATTATAAGACGACCTGGCCTTAAGGTCAATCATCTATAAGGCAAGCGGGAAAATTTGTTGGCAAAGGTAAAAGGAGAGGGTGAAAATGGAGGCATTTTTGTGAAATTGATAAAATCCCATGACCGGATATTGCATTGGAAAAGCCGGCGTGCTATAATAGCCGCAATGAACAAAGGCGTTCATGGATTTGTCCCGTAGGGGACAGGTCCATGAGCGTCTTTTTTTGTTTCCCTGCGTTTACAGGCGGAGGCAAGGGCCGCGGTGATTGCGGTTTTAATACTAAAGGAGGAAAACGGTATGCTGAAAGAAGGAGAAGTGCGAATTCCGTCGGGCTGCGCCATTTCCGGCATTTTTTCCAAAAGCGGCCGGCCGGTGTCGGGGGAGCGGATCGTCCGGTCCATGACGGTTATGCACGACCGAAGCAACGGCCTGGGCGGCGGCTTTGCCGGCTACGGCATCTATCCCGAGAACAAAAACGACTATGCCCTTCATGTTTTTTACGACGATCAGGCGGCAAAGAAAGAATGTGAGGCCTTTCTTGAGCGGCACTTTGATTTCGTAAACCTTTCCAAAATTCCCACCCGCAAATCCCCCCGCATCGTGGACGAGCCGCTGATCTGGCGGTATTTCGTGCGACCGTTGCCCCATAAGCTGGCTGACAGCCAGCTGGATGAGAAGGAATTTGTGGCCCGTTGCGTCATCCGTGTCAACCGGGAAATCCAGGGCGCCTACATCTTTTCCAGCGGCAAGAACATGGGCGTATTCAAGGCGGTGGGCTATCCGGAGGACGTGGGAGACTTTTACCGCCTGGAGGAATACGCCGGTTACTGCTGGACGGCCCACGGCCGGTATCCCACCAATACCCCCGGTTGGTGGGGCGGCGCCCACCCCTTCGCCATGCTGGACTATTCCATTGTCCACAATGGGGAAATCTCCTCCTATGACGCCAATCGGCGGTATGTGGAAATGTTCGGCTATACCTGCAACCTTTTGACCGACACCGAGGTCATCACCTACATTTTCGATTATCTTTTACGCAAGCAAGGGCTGACCCTCACCGAGGCCGCTCAGGTGGTAGCCGCCCCCTTCTGGGATACCATCGCCCGCCGTCCAGAGGGGGAGAAAGAGAAGCTGACCTATCTACGCAGCGCCTTTGGAAGCCTGCTGGTCACCGGCCCCTTTTCCATTCTGTTGGGATTCGAGGGCGGGCTAATGGCCCTGAACGACCGCCTGAAGCTTCGCTCTATGGTGGCGGCGGAAAAGGGGGACCTGTTCTATGCCGCCAGCGAGGAGTGCGCCATCCGGACCATTGAACCGGAGCTGGACCGCATCTGGGCCTTAAAGGGCGGGGAACCTGTAATCGTGAGACTGAAGGAGGGTGCGCAGCAGTGCCTGTAAATTATTTTTACCCCGACTATGAAGTGGTCCGGGATTCGAGCAGATGTATCGGTTGCCGGGTCTGCGAGCGGCAGTGCGCCAACGAGGTGCATGCATTCGATGCCGACAGCGGGCTCATGACGGCCGACAGCGCCAAGTGCGTCAATTGTCACCGCTGTGTTAGCCTCTGCCCCACCAGGGCTCTAAAAATTGTAAAGACCGATAACACCTTCAGGGAAAATGCCAACTGGACGGGGACCGCCATTACGGAAATCTATCGGCAGGCCGAGAGCGGCGGTGTGCTGCTCTCCTCCATGGGCAACCCGGAGCCCTATCCCATCTATTGGGACAAAATTTTAATCAACGCCTCTCAGGTTACCAACCCTTCCATCGACCCCCTGCGGGAGCCGATGGAGACCCGGACCTATCTCGGCAAAAAGCCGGGGAAGGTCCAGAGGGATGCAGCGGGACGCCTAATCAATAACCTGCCGCCCCAGCTGGAGTTGGAGGTGCCGGTCATGTTCTCGGCCATGTCCTACGGCTCCATCAGCTATAATGCCCACGCCAGCCTGGCCCGGGCGGCCACAGCCCTCGGCACCTATTATAATACCGGCGAAGGGGGACTCCATGAGGATTTCTACCAGTACGGTCCCCATACCATCGTTCAGGTGGCCTCCGGCCGCTTTGGCGTATACAAGGACTATCTGGAGGCCGGCGCGGCCATTGAAATCAAGATTGGCCAGGGTGCAAAACCAGGCATTGGCGGGCATTTACCCGGCGCCAAAATCGTAGGGGATATCTCCAAGACCCGCATGATCCCCGAGGGCAGCGACGCCATTTCCCCCGCGCCCCACCATGACATCTATTCCATCGAGGACCTACGCCAGCTGGTGGATTCCTTAAAGGAGGCCACCGATTATAAGAAGCCGGTCATCGTCAAGATCGCCGCGGTCCACAACGTAGCCGCTATCGCCAGCGGTATCGCCCGCAGCGGGGCGGATATTATCGCCATCGACGGCTATCGGGGCGGCACAGGCGCGGCCCCCACCCGTATCCGCAATGCGGTGGGCATTCCCATTGAGCTGGCCCTGGCCAGTGTGGACAGCCGTCTGCGGGAGGAGGGCATCCGCGGGAACGTCTCCATTGTTGTGGGCGGCTCCATCCGGAACAGCGCCGATATTGTCAAGGCCGTCGCCCTGGGCGCCGACGCGGTATATATCGGCACCTCGGCCCTTTTGGCCCTGGGCTGCCACCTCTGCCGTTCCTGTCAGCAGGGACGCTGCAACTGGGGTATCGCCACCCAGCGCCCCGACCTGGTCAAGCGGCTAAATCCGGAAATCGGGTGTCAGCGGCTTGTGAACCTGGTAACGGCCTGGAACCACGAAATCAAAGAAATGATGGGCGGCATGGGTATCAATTCCATCGAGGCCCTACGGGGCAACCGCCTGATGCTCAGGGGGATCGGGCTGAACGAGAAGGAGCTGGAAATCCTGGGAATCAAGCACGCCGGCGAATAAGCGGGGAAGGGGTCAGAAGGATGAAACGGATATATGTCAATGAGGAATGGTGCCTTGGCTGCCATTTGTGCGAATATTATTGCGCCTTTTCCAATTCCGGGGAAGGGGATATGGCCAAAGCCCTGAAGGGAAAAGCCATTCACCCCCGCATCCAGGTGGAGGAGGGAGACGGGGTCTGCTTTGCGGTGAACTGCCGTCAGTGCACCGATCCCATTTGTGTGAAATCTTGTATCGCCGGGGCGCTGAAAAGGGAGGAGGGCCGGGTGGAAATCGATAGGGAGCAATGCGTGGGCTGCTATACCTGCGTGCTGGCTTGCCCCTATGGGGCGATAATGCCCAGCGAAGAGGGGCCGGCCCAAAAGTGCGAGCTCTGCGTTAAAAACACAGGCGGCTCCCCCGCTTGCGTGGCCGGCTGCCCCAACAGAGCCATTGTATTTGAGGAGAGGTGAGAAGGTATGAAATACGGAATCATCGGCAATTCCGCCGCCGCTATCGGATGCGTGGAAGGCATCCGCGCCCTGGATTCCAAAGGGGAGATTGTCATCCTCTCAAGCGAGCCCTACGAAACCTATTCCCGCCCCCTTATCTCCTACCTGCTCTGGGGAAAAACCGACCGGGCCCATATGCGCTACCGGGATGCGGGCTTTTATGAAAAAATGGGCTGCACCCTGCGTTTGGGAGAAACGGTCACGGCCATTCATCCGGACGAAAAAGCCGTCGTCCTGGAAAGTGGCGAAAGGGTTTCCTATGACCGCCTTTTGGTGGCGACCGGCTCCCGGCCTCTACTGCCGCCCATTCCCGGCCTTTCGGCGGTGCAGAATGCCCATACCTTTATGTCCCTGGACGACGCAATGGCCCTGGAGCAGACGCTGCGGCCGGACAGCCGGGTGCTGATTATGGGCGCGGGCCTCATCGGCCTCAAATGCGCAGAGGGCATCGCCCATCGCTGCGGCAGGCTGACGGTGGTGGATATGGCCGACCATATTCTTCCCAGTATTTTGGATAAGGAGGGCGCCGCCCTGGTGCAAAGGCGGGTGGAAATGGAGGGCGTGGAAATCGTCCTGTCCGACAGTGTGCAATCCTTTTCGACGGACAGGGCCGTGCTGGCGTCGGGGAGGGAAATTTCCTTCGATCTGCTGGTTGTGGCCGTAGGCGTCCGGCCCAATATAGAGCTGGTCCAGGCGGCCGGCGGAGAGACCGAACGGGGAATTGTGACCGATCTGCGCTGTCAAACCAGTCTTCCTCACGTTTACGCCGCCGGCGACTGCGCCCAGAGTCACGATGTGGCCACCGATACGGATCGGGTGCTGGCCCTGCTGCCCAACGCCTACATGCAGGGGGAAACAGCCGGCAAGAATATGGCGGGCGGCGACGCGCGATACGATAAGGCCATCGCCATGAACGCCATGGGTATGTTCGGCTATCATATGGTCACGGCCGGCAGCTACACAGGGGAGGCTTTGACCTATACAGAGGGGGAAAACTATAAAAAGCTCTTTGTGGCCGACGGGCTGCTGAAAGGCTTTATCATGATTGGAGACGTGCGCCGGGCGGGCATCTATACAAAGCTGATCCGGGAGCGGATTCCCCTGTCCACCATCGACTTTGAAAAGATTGCAAAATTCCCCCAGCTCATGGCTTTTTCTAAAAGAGAACGGGCGGCTCAGCTGGGTACGGTCAGATAGACAGTCATCAAACCACCAGAGAAAAGGGGCGTGACCAACATGCAAATTACAGCAGAAGGTCTGCATTTCAGAGATCTAAATCAAATGATACGCGGGGCCGCCGATCGGGATATTTATATTGAGGGCTGCTTGGGGCAGCGCTATATAGGCAACGGCACGGCGGGCAAGCATATCACCATTCACGGCATTCCGGGCAACGCGCTGGGTGCCTATCTTGACGGCTCGGTCATTGATGTAAAGGGCAACGCCCAGGACGCCACCGGGGACACCATGAACGACGGCCAAATCTATATCGATGGAATGGCCGGGGACGCCACCGGCTACGCCATGCGGGGCGGCGCCATTTTCATAAAGGGCAATACCGGCTATCGGGCCGGCATTCACATGAAGGCCTACCAGCAAAAGCAGCCCCTACTGGTGATCGGGGGCGAGGCCGGCAGCTTCCTGGGAGAATACCAGGCCGGCGGCACCATCATCGTTTTAGGACTGCACACGGAGGGCCGACCGCCGGTGGGCAACTTCTGCGGAATGGGTATGCACGGGGGCAGGATTTTCCTGCGCACCGAGCGCCTGCCGGCCGATCTGTCCGATCGGTTGCTCTGCCATCCGGCAAACCCGGCGGAGATGGATGGGATCCGACCGGCTTTGGAGACCTTCTGCAACCGGTTTGGAGAGGATTTGGAGGAAATTATGTCCTCCTCCTTCTATGTGATCCAGCCAGACAATCGGAATCCCTATAAGCAGCTGTATACAGCCAATTGAGGGAGGCGGGGAGAATGGGAAGTGAAAAGAGCCTGCGGTTTGTGAAAATGCAGGGTTGCGGCAACGATTATATTTACTTTGACTGCTTTGATCAGCAGATCAGCGACCCGGCGGCCTTAAGCGTCCGGCTTTCCCGCTATCATTTCGGTGTGGGCGGCGACGGGATTATCCTGATCCTTCCCTCGGATACGGCCGACGGCAAAATGCGTATTTTCAACCAGGACGGCAGCGAGGGCAAAATGTGCGGCAACGGCATCCGCTGCGTAGGAAAATATCTTTATGACAGCGGACGGGTCAGAAAGGAGACCATGCGCATCGAGACCCTGAGCGGCGTCAAAACCCTTTACCTGACCATAGAGGAAGGGGAGGCCCGCCGGGTACGGGTGGATATGGGCCGGGCCGAATGGGATCCGCGGGTTCTGCCGGCCGCAGGCCAATTGTGCGGGAACGGCCCGGTGGTCAACCGGCCGGTGGAGATCGGCGGAGAACAGCGGCGGATCACCCTGGTTTCCATGGGCAATCCCCACTGCGTGCTGTTCGACAGGGATCCAGCCTGTCTGGATATACAGCGGGAGGGGCCGGCCTTTGAAAAGAGTCCCTTGTTTCCGGAAGGAGTCAACACGGAGTTTGTAAAGGTGATCGGCCTGAATCATTTGCGTATGCGGGTGTGGGAAAGGGGAAGCGGCGAAACCCTAGCCTGTGGGACCGGCGCCTGCGCCAGCGTGGCGGCGGCCGTGCAAAACGGCTATTGCGATGAAAACAGCGATATCCGTGTGGATTTAGAGGGTGGTAGCCTGGTTA
>DXVY01000090.1 GCA_019417145.1 Clostridiales bacterium | reverse complement strand
AAAAAAACGGGGGGCCCGGACGACTATGCACAAGCCGCAAGGGAAGAAGCCATCCGCATGCGGGATGAGATCACGGGATACATCGGTAAAATTTCCCTTTAAAAAGGAAAAAACGCCGGCACCGGCCGGCCGAAAGGATGAGAAATATGGGCTACACCAAATATCTGGCCCCTGTGCTGGAGAATCGGGAAATCGCCCCCGGATTTTTTGACATACGGCTGCAGACACCCCAGGTGCAGCAAACCGGGCCCGGACAGTTTTATCAGATTCTCTGCGACGGCAAGCCTCTTCGCCGGCCCATCTCGGTCTGCGGCTATGATAAGGCGCAAAATACCCTGCGCATGGTCTATCAGGTGCGGGGAGAGGGAACGGCCTGGCTGTCGGGGGTAAAGCCGGGAGATACCCTGGATCTGTTAGGACCTCTGGGCCATGGTTTTTCGCTGGAGAAGGCGGAGTATCCGGTGCTGGTGGGCGGCGGGATCGGTACGCCGCCCATGCTGGGGGCGGCCTTTGCCTGCGGCGGCCGGGCGGACGCCATTGTGGGGTATCGAAATGCCGGCGCGGCCATCCTGCTACAGGATTTTGAAAAGGCCTGCCGGAAGGTTTATGTAGCTACCGACGACGGGTCTTTGGGCCATCACGGCCTGGTGACCGATCTTTTAAACCAGCGGCTGACCGAAGGCCCCTGCGACCTGGTGGCCGCCTGTGGACCCACGCCCATGTTGAAGGCGGTGGCGGCCATTGCGCTGGAAAAGGGAATTAAATGTCAGGTTTCCCTGGAAGAGCGAATGGGATGCGGCATCGGCGCCTGTGTCTGTTGTGTCTGCAAGGTGGGTGATCCATCGGATCCGGCTACCATCCGACACGCCCAGGTCTGCCGGTACGGCCCGGTTATCGACGCAAAGGAGGTCATTTGGTAATGGCGAATATGAAGGTTACCATCGCCGGCGTGGAATTTGCCAACCCTGTCATCGCCGCGTCCGGCACCTTTGGTTTTGGCCGGGAGTATTCCGAACTGTATGCATTAAGCAATATCGGCGGCGTGTCCTGCAAGGGCACCACGCTGGAGCCGCGGCTGGGAAATCCCCCGCCGCGCATCGCGGAAACGCCGGCCGGCATGATCAACAGCGTGGGGCTGCAAAATCCGGGTATTGATTTTGTGGTAAAGTACGAGATCCCCTGGCTGGCCGGCCAGGGCACCCGGGTTATCGCCAATATCGCCGGGAATACGGCCGAGGACTATGCCGCCGTGGCCGAGCGGCTGAATGATACGGCCGCGGACATGGTGGAAATGAACATTTCCTGCCCCAACGTAAAGCACGGTGGCGCGGCCTTCGGCACCTCCTGCGACGCGGCGGCCGCCGTCACCCGGGCGGTGCGGAAGGTCTGCAAGAAGCCGCTGATGGTCAAGCTTTCGCCCAATGCTTCCAACATCGGCGATATAGCCGCCGCTGTGGAGGCCGAAGGGGCGGACGCCTTGTCCCTTATCAACACCATCACCGGCATGCGCATTGATCTGCGCACCCGCCGGCCCATCTTGAAGAACAATACCGGCGGATTATCCGGTCCGGCGGTCTTTCCGGTTGCCGTGCGCATGGTTTGGGAGGTATCCAACCGGGTTAAAATCCCGGTGGTGGGTATGGGCGGCATTTCCAAATGGGAGGACGCGGTGGAGATGATGCTGGCCGGCGCATCGGCTATACAGGTGGGGGCCGCTAATTTTACCGACCCTTACGCCTGCATCAAAATTGTGTCCGGTTTGGAAAAGTACCTGGACGATAACGGCATTGAAAATGTCAGCGAGCTGACCGGAAAGGTCCAGCCCTGGTAAAGAAAAACCGGCCGGCGCCCATATGACCGGCTGGTTTTCTTCTTGAAAGAAGATTGCCTTCATGACAGCCTAATGTAATACGGAGGGATGAAAACGGCATGACCACCCTGTATATAATCCGCCACTGTGAGGCCCGGGGCAATATAGACCGTATTTTTCACGGCCATACCGATTCGGATATCAGCGATAAGGGCCGGCGGCAGCTGGAGCGCCTGGCCGAACGGTTTAGGGAAATCCATCTGGACGCGGTCTACGCCAGCCCGCTGCGGCGCACCCGGCTCACGGCCGAGGCGGTCAACCGCTACCACGGTCTGCCTGTACATACGCACGATGGTCTAATCGAAATCAACGGGGGATATATGGAGGGCCAGCCCTGGGCTGCGTTTCCGCTTATAAATCCCGAAGACGCCCGGCGGTGGAATCTGGAGCCGCATTTGTTTGCCCCGGCCGGCGGGGAGGCCATGACGGATGTTTATGAGCGGATATGGGATACGGTCTGCCAGATAGCGGAGTGGGAGCGGGGCAGAGCCGTGGCCATAGTCTCTCACGGCTGCGCGATCCGCAATCTGCTCTGCCGCGCCAAGGGCTGGACCATCCAGCGTCTGGCCCAGGTGGACTGGTGCGATAATACGGGAGTGAGTGTGCTGGAAATGGATGGGATTGGCGGTTGCCGGCTGGCGCTGGAAAACGATATTTCCCATTTGGATACGGAAATGTCCACGCTGGCGGGGCAAAAGTGGTGGCGGAAGGAAAACCTCCAAAGCCTGAATTTTTCGGAATAGGGGATTGCAAATGATTATCATGTCAGTGGATTTAGGTTTGGCACGCACCGGTGTGGCCGTCAGCGACGCAGGGGAGGGCTTTGCCTTTCCCAAGGGCGTTATCCATGAACGCAGCCGGGAAAAGCTTGTACAGCTCCTGTCCCAGAAGGCAAAGGAACTTTCAGCGCAGCTTATTGTGGTGGGATATCCCAAGAATATGGACGGATCAGCCGGCTTCAAGGCCCAGGAATGCGCCGAAACGGCGGAAATGCTCCGGACGGCTTCCGGTCTTCCGGTGGAGCTGTGGGACGAACGCTGCACCACCGTATCCGCCCATACCGCCCTGAATTATACCGACACGAGAGGAAAAAAGCGGAAAAATGTGGTGGACGCCGTGGCCGCCGTTATGATTTTGGAGGATTATCTTCGTTATCGGCAAAGAGAACAATAGGAAAAGGAGCGGCGGTTATATAACCGCCGCTCCTGTGGTTTCGGTCTATTTTCATCCTCAGGGAAGAATATGGCCCGCGGCCAGATAGATGCGATACCATTCCTCGCGGGTCAGGACAATATCGGCGCCAACGCAGATTTCCCGTATGCGGTCGACCTTCATGGTGCCGGTGACCATTTGCATTTGAGCGGGATGACGGAGAATCCAGGCGGTGACCACGGCCGTATTGGTCACGCCGTACCGGGCGGCAATTTCGTCTATGACCCGGTTCAGTTCCGGGTATTTCTCGCTGCCCAGATATACGCCCCCAAAAAAGCCGTACTGGAAGGGCGACCACGTCTGGATGGTGATATTGTGCAGCCGGCAGAATTCCAATACCGAGCCGTCGCGGCTTACGGCCCCGTCGGTTTCCATATTGACCTCCATGCCGCTGGAAATCATGGTGGCGTTGGTAGGGCTGAATTGGAGCTGATTGGCCACAAGCTTATGGGCTATGGCCTTTTGTAGCAGCTGTATCTGCATGGGATTGTGATTGGATACGCCGAAATACCGTACCTTTCCGGCCGCGTGGAGGATTTCAAAGGCCTCGGCCACTTCCTCCGGCTCCATCAGGGGATCAGGGCGGTGCAGCAACAGGACGTCCAGATAATCGGTATGCAACCGCTTTAAGGAGCCTTCCACCGAGGAGAGTATGTGCGCCTTGGAAAAATCATACATTTTTCCCGGTACTATGCCGCATTTCGATTGCAGGATCATTTTATCCCGCAGGTCCGGGTGGAGGGCCAAAAATCGGCCAAAAATTGTCTCGCATTCGCCGCCGGCGTAAATGTCCGCATGGTCAAAAAAGTTTGCCCCACTGTCCATGCAGGTCTGAATAAAACGATCGGCGCCCGCCGCGTCCAGGCCGTTTAGACGCATGCAGCCTACCGCAATAGCTGGCACCTCCAGAGGAGTACCGCCCAAGCGTATGGTTTTCATAGAGATCATCCTTTCTGTATTTTTTGATTTTCTTGTAAAAGTATACCACGCCAAAACAGAAAAAGAAATTAAAAGGGGGAAAGGAAACGGCTTAAATTTCCTTTCCCCTTATAGTCAACGAGGTGTGGGACCGCTCCTGTGAGAGCCGTCGTCTATTTGTGGATCAGACGTCAATCTTCCAGGTCACCACAGGTTACCTATGGTCCGGGACCCCGTTGTTCCGCATCCCGCAGGTTAATCGTCAAACACGGCGCCGGCCGCGCCGGAAGTCACATGCTGGGCGTATCGCTTGATGTAGCCCTTCAGCTCCTTGACCGGCGGCTTCCAGGCCGTTCGGCGGCGCTGGAGCTCTTGTTCGTCCACCAGAAGCTCCAGGCTGCGACCGGGAATATCGATATGGATTTGGTCGCCCTCTTCCACCAGGGCGATCAGGCCGCCGGCGGCCGCTTCAGGAGATATGTGACCGATTGCCGCTCCCTGGGTTGCGCCGGAGAACCTGCCGTCGGTGAGCAGGGCCACCGATTTTCCCAGACCCATGCCCACAAGGGCGGCGGTGGGAGCCAGCATCTCCCGCATGCCAGGGCCTCCTTTGGGACCCTCATATCGGATAACGATAACGTCTCCGGCTTGAATTTTACCGCCGTAAATGGCGGCGGAGGCGTCCTCTTCACAATCGAATACCCGGGCGGGGCCGGTGTGAACCATCATTTCAGGCGCCACAGCGCCCTGCTTGACTACGCTTCCGTCTATGGCCAGGTTGCCCCGCAGCACGGCTATGCCGCCGTCCTTGCGCCAGGGATCCTCCAGACGGCGGATGATGACGCCGTCGGCCTCAGGTGCCCTTTCGATCTTTTCCTCCACCGTGCCGCATACGGTTTGGCAGTCGGTGTGAATAAGCCCGCCGCGGGCCAGTTCTTTGAGGACGGCGGTGATGCCGCCCACTTGATCCAGGTCTACGATAAAGGTGGAGCCGGCGGGGTTGAGTTTGCAGATCTGGGGAGTGGTTTTGCCGATCCGATCAAAGTCGTGCAGGGTGATGTCCTGTCCGGCGGCGTGGGCCACGGCGGTCAGATGTAGCACCGTATTGGAGGAACAGCCGATGGCCATGTCGGTGCGAATGGCGTTTTCAATGGCCTCCCTCGTCAGGATATCCAAGGGCTTTATATCCCTTTCCAACAATTCCATCACCCGTTCGCCCGCCTCCTTTGCCAGACGCAGCCGAGCTCCGGTGACGGCCGGGATCGAGCCGTTTCCGGGAAGCGCCAAGCCGATAGCCTCGCACAGGCAGTTCATGGAATTGGCCGTATACATGCCCGAGCAGGAACCGCATCCCGGACAGGCCGCTCTTTCCATTTCGGTCAGTTCACAGTCGGTAATCTGGCCGGCGGCATGGCTGCCTACCGCCTCGAACATCTCGTTGAGGCCCATACGGCTTCCCTTGTAATTGCCAGGCATCATGGGCCCGCCGCTTACAAAGATACAGGGCAGGTTCAGCCGGCAGGCGGCCATGAGCATACCAGGGACAATCTTATCGCAGTTGGGGATGAAAACCACGGCGTCCAGGGGATGGGCGGTCAGCATGACCTCAATGGAATCGGCGATCAGTTCCCGGGAGGGCAGGGAATACTTCATGCCGGTGTGGTTCATGGATAAACCGTCGCATACGCCGATGGTGCTAAATTCGAAGGGAACGCCGCCGGCATTCCGGATGCCGGCCTTGACCGCGTCGGCCACCGTGTTCAAATGCATATGGCCAGGTATATAGTCGCTTTTGGAATTGACTACGGCCACAAAGGGACGCTTCATTTCGGCTTCGGAAACGCCCATGGCGTTTAAAAGGGAACGATGGGGCGCCCGCGTAGGGCCACTCTTCATCAAATCGCTTCTCATGCCTTATCAGCCTTTCTCCGACGGGAAAATATAAAACGCCTTTCCCCGCCGCCGGACGGGGAGGTAAAAGCAATCTATGCGGGCAGGTAGGCGGCCAGGATGTTTTCCAGAAGCTCCTGCGAGTCCGCCATAAATTCCTGGGCGTACTGATTATCCCTTATATCCCGAATAGATAGGTACAGTTCATTGACCAGATAATTGGCCTTTATCCCATTTACCGCCTGGTACAGGGGCGTGTCCTTAAGGGCCAGGGCCTTGCCGTCCTGATCCGGAAGATCATCCCGTACGGCAAATACGCCCTGCTCATCCAGGTCGGCAAAGGTATGTTGATCCGTGATCATCAACGGCGCGTCGGGCAGGGCAAGCTGGGCCTGCATCTTGCCAATGCTGCCCAATGTCACCTCACGGGAGCCGTTGGGGTCATACGAACAGTTGACGATTTCCACGATCACCTTGCCGTCGCCGTTGCAGTCCTTCCCATACCTTTCCATCTCGGCTGATACCGCGTCGGTCATCTGTTCGGAAAGCTCCTTTTGCATGTAGAGGATCACGGTGTAATCCGGACTTTCCCGGTTGGCGCACTGCGATACGGTGACGCCGATAAGAGCGGCTACCAGCAGCCCAATAATGGTGTGCACCTTGTAATAATACCAAAAATTCTGCAACTTTTTCCCAAAGCTGGACTTTTCCTTACCCATGCGACGCGCCACCTTTCCCTGCACAAAAGAATAAAAAAACGGACGCCGGCTTCTGCCCCGGCGTCCTATACGTATATATCAGTCCCGGGGTTTCATTGTCGGGACGAAAGCAACCATCTTTTCAATCTCTCCTAAACCTCCTCATA
>DXVY01000009.1:9528-21973 GCA_019417145.1 Clostridiales bacterium | reverse complement strand
GAAGGACAGCTAAAATGGGAAATAGAAGATAAAATATGTACCCGAATAACAAGGTGGTATGGCCACCGATCCAGGAAGAAAAATACCAATCGATCCCCGTCATAGGCTTTTGATATGTAAAAAAAAGAGCTATTAACTCCTGTACCTGGCCCAACTGGGAGATATATTCCAAAAAGGCCAATATACATCCGATTCCCACCGACAAAAAGAAAAATTTATTGGAAAAGGCTCTGTACAACTCGATCTTCAAAACCTTTCTCAAAAAACTCCCTCCTCCATATCATCCCGGTATTTTGCCTTACCCGTCTTTCAAATCAAAGAAACGCACATAATCGCTGATCGGATATCCGCCGCCCGGATTATAGACTAATACAGCCGTGTCCCTGCGAGCGATGTCCGCGTCCAATACATAGAATACTACCCGGAACTCCTTGGACTCCCCCGGCGCAAGGGTGTAAAAAAACGCATCCTTTGTGGTCATAGGGCGGGCGTCGAAGCCAAACGCCTCCGCTCCGTCAATAAAAAGCAGATCGCCGTCCGGCTGCACAAAATAGCGGAGCTCAAAGCTTTTCATGCAGACCTCTCGTTCCTCCTCCCGCAGGTTCTCCATGGTTACGCTTATGGTATAATAGCTGTATTCGTTTATGATATTCCCGTCCGCATCTGTCTCCAGAATGAGATCCTTATAATGCTCCAGCGGCATGGACGGCTGCTTGGACACCGATTGGCCGTTGGCCGTAATCCGCAGGCCGTCGGTCTCAATTGGCTGGCCTAAAACGGTGGTGTTCCCCTCCCGCTTTTGCAGCAGGGCGTCCCTGGTCGGGTCGCCCGTGATCTTGGGAACGGCATCGTCAAAAAATTCGTCCGGAGCGACGCTCTCCTCAGCCTGGGCCGGCGAGGCCGGGGACTCCCGGTTCCACATATTATTCTCGGGAAGCAGCCCCCCATTCCTGAACTGGACAAACAGCGCGAAGGCCGCCACGCCGGCCAGCACCGCTCCCCATATAAAAAGTGTCGCTTTGCGCTTCATCGTATCTGTCCTCCGTCCCGGGGAAGGGGACGGACCCTGCCGGCCGCCGCCCGCAAGGCCCGCTCCCTTCCGGAGCCTTCCCGTTGTGTATTACGCGCCGATGCTGTCCGGACTCCACTTGATACGGATCCAGCTGTACTTTGCCGAGTGAGGGTTAATTTGGAAATTACAGTAATTATATCCCCGCTCCTTTACATAACTGCTGATATACTTTTTCTGGCCAATGGCGAGGGAAGTATTTTTAGTCGCCGTACAGAGCTCCGCTCCCGATTGCCAGTAAAACTTTGCATCCATAGTCGTCGTCCCAACGGCATCGCAGCGATCGATGGCATTTTCCGAGGTAGGAAGATTGTAGCAGTACATAGGGGTTGTATCCGTTTTTACACGGGAGGTTGTGATTATGTCGCCGCCTAAATCACTGTAATAAATCTCCTCCTGCCTGTCTTCCCAGTTATTTGCAGAAGCCGTGGCCGCACCAATGGACATCATTAAAACCAGGGCAGCGGCGCCTGCCATCCATTTATTGAAACATTTTCTCATAATGACACTTCCTTCTCGTTTATAGAATCAAAAACATGTATGAATCCCCTCAGTCTATAAGAACCTTCCTCACACTCCCTTCCGCTAGCAGGTTATTTATAACATATTATTTTTTAATTTTCAAGATTATATTGTGAATATGACACAATGTCTTGAAATTCGACAAAGTTTTCCTTTGCTATATGTTTTAAGCCGAAAGCATCCGATTGTTTTATATATTATATCATTGTTTTTGCACTAAAATCAATTTAAATTTATGAAAAAAAGTAAGGCGACTGTTGATAACAGCCGCCTTATTCCTAATACATCCCTATTTCCCCGGTTTAAAGGAGTCCTTCAGGGATACCGTCCGGTTGAACACCGGCTTTTCGGGTGTGGAATCCAGATCGGCGCAGAAATAACCCTGCCGCATAAACTGGAAGCCCTCGCCGGGACGAGCGGCCGCCACCGCCGGCTCCAGCTTGCAGCCGGTGAGCACCTGGAGGGAATGGGGGTTCAGGTTGTCCGCAAAGCTGGAAACGCCCTCTTCGTCCGACGGGTTGTCCACATTGAACAGCCGGTCATAGAGCCGCACCTCGCCGTCCACCGCGTGGGCGGCGGACACCCAGTGCAGGGTTCCCTTGACCTTGCGGCCGTCGGGGGCGTTGCCGCCGAAGCTCTCCGGGTCATAGGTGCAGTGCACCGCCGTTACCCTACCTGTCTCATCCACATCGGCAGCGGCGTATTTGACCAGATAGGCGCCCTTAAGCCGCACCTCCCGGCCGGGAGCCAGGCGGAAGTATTTGGGAATAGGCTCCATCATAAAATCGTCCTGTTCAATATAGAGCTCCCGGGAGAAGCATACCTTCCGCTTTCCCTTTTCCGGCTGGTTGGGGTTGATCTCCACCTCAATCTCCTCCACCTTGTCGGCGGGATAGTTGTCGATAATGACCTTTAAGGGCCGCAGCACAGCCATGGCCCGGTCGGCGTGGAGGTTCAGATGATCCCGCACACAGGCTTCCAGCAACGCGTAGTCGATGACGCTGTAGGCCTTGGACACGCCTATCTTCTCACAGAAGGCCCGGATGGCTTCGGGGGGATAGCCCCGGCGGCGCATGCCGCAAAGGGTGGCCATACGGGGATCGTCCCAGCCATGCACTAGGTCGTCGTTCACAAGCTTTAAGCACTTGCGCTTGCTGGTCAGGGTGTAGCCCACATTCATGCGGGCAAATTCAATCTGGCGGGGCGGCGTGGGAATTTCCAGCGCCTCTAAAAACCAGTTGTACAGCGGCCGGTGGTTTTCAAATTCCAGGGAACAGAGAGAGTGGGTAACCCCCTCCTTGGCGTCGGACAAAGGATGGGCGAAATCGTACATGGGATAGACGCACCATTTGTCCCCCGTGCGGTGGTGGGTGGCCTTCATCACCCGGTAGATCACCGGGTCCCGCATGTTCATATTGGGGGAGGCCATATCGATTTTGGCCCGCAGGATGTGCTGCCCCTCTTCAAACTCCCCGGCCGTCATCCGGCGGAACAAATCCATATTCTCCTCCACCGACCGGTTTCTGTAGGGGCTCTCCTTCCCCGGATGGGTCAGGGTGCCGCGGTATTCCCGCATCTGCTCGGCCGACAGATCGTCCACATAGGCCAGCCCCTTTTGAATCAGCTGCAGGGCGCAGTCATATAAGAAATCAAAATAATCCGACGCATAGTATACGTTGTCCCAGTGAAAGCCCAGCCACTTGATATCCTCTTCGATGGCGTCCACATACTCGGTGTCTTCCTTTACCGGGTTGGTATCGTCAAACCGGAGGTTGCAGGAGCCGCCGTATTTCTCGGCCGTGCCGAAGTCGATGCAAATGGCCTTGGCATGCCCGATATGCAGATAGCCGTTGGGCTCAGGGGGAAAACGGGTTTGTACGTGGGTATACACCCCTTCCCGCAAATCCTCGTCGATAAAATCATGTATAAAATTGGACGGTTCCTTGACGCCTTCCGCCTCGGCCGTCTCAGGGATATTATTTTTCTCCTCCATTGCTACCAGCTCCTCTGTCGTATTATGCCATCCAGGCTTTCCTGGCGGCTTCCAAACGCGCCATACAGCGCTCCTTTCCCAGCAGCTGCATGATGCTGCAAAGGTCGGGGGTATTCCGCCGGCCGGTCACCGCGATGCGGATGACCGTGCTGGCGTCGCCGGCGTGGCCCTTATAGCCCTCCGGATTCTTTTTATATTCCTTGACCTCCGGGGCGAAGCCCAAAGCCGGGCAAATGTCCTTGATCCGCTGGAACCAGGCGCTCCGGTCGTCGGCCGGGTCGTATACGGGCAGATAGGCCGCTATAACCGCCGCCGCGTCGGCCGGCTGTATATTTTCCGGCAGCTCATGGCAGGGGGTGTAAAGCTCGTCAAAGAAATAGGCGGCATAGTCCTTGGCCTCGTCCCACTTGGCAATGTCCTTCCGGGGCTTGGGGCAGTCCCGGTCGATGGCGAACACCGCCTTGGCGTACGCCGGATCCCGGGCCAGCAGGGCATAAAAATCGGGATCATAGCCTTTGGCCCATTCCATGATACAGGCCAAAGCCTTCTCGCTGTCCATCTGGGATATGACGTTTTTGCTCACATCCCGCAGCTTGTCCAGATCAAAGAGCGCGCCGGACACGCTCATTTTCTTTAAATTGAATTTGAAAGCGTCCACCGATGCGGTTTTATTGGCCCGCCGCCAGTCCTCAAAATCCGAACTGGCCACGGTCATAAGATATTCGATCACGCTTTCGGGGGGATAGCCCGCCTCGGCATAATACCGCACCGCGGCCTCCGGATCCTTGCGCTTGGACAGCTTGCGCCGCCCTCCGTCCTCTTCCTTCATGATGGGGGCCACATGGGCGTACTTGGGCGCCTTCCATCCCAGCAGTTGAAAGAGCTGCAAATGCTTAGGGGTAGAGGAAATCCACTCGTCTCCCCGGATCACATGGGTGGTGCGCATGAGATGGTCGTCCACCGCATGGGCGAAATGATAGGTGGGAATGCCGTCGGATTTCAGGATCACGAAATCCTCGTCGTTCTCGGGTAGCTGGATTTTTCCCTTGATGCCGTCGTCAAAGGTCACCCGGTTCTCCTCATGCCCGGGGGATTTCAGGCGCACAACAAAGCTTTCTCCCGCTTCCAGACGCTTCTCGATTTCCGCCAGGGATAAATCCCTGCACCTGGCCCATGTCCCATGGTAGCCGGTGCGAATTTTTTCCGCCTCCTGCTTTTCCCGCACGGCGGCCAGGTCGGCCTCGGTACAGAAGCAGGGATAGGCCAGCCCCCTTCGAATCAGCTCTTTGGCAAAGCAGCGATAGATGGGGCCCCGCCGGCTCTGCTGATAGGGGCCGTAAGCGCCTTCTTCCCGATCGGCCGCCACAAAGCCTTCATCTATGGTAACACCAAAGCGGGAAAGGCCGCCTACAATATCGGCGATGCCGCCCTCCACCTCTCTCTTTTTATCCGTATCCTCGATGCGCAGATAAAAGACGCCGCCGGAGGTGACGGCCACCCGCTTGTTGCACATGGCCGTAAACAATACCCCCAGATGCAGGTATCCCGTAGGGCTGGGGGCGATGCGGGTCACCCGCGCACCCTCCGGCAACGGACGGGGGGGATACAGTGCCTCATAATCCGCAGGGGTCTTATCCACGTCCGGCAGCAGCAACTCTGCCAGTTTTTCATAGTTATCCACTTGCTGGAACACTCCTTATAGCTGCGGCGGACAGCCGCAAGAATAAACACAAATATTTACCTTATATTATGGCAGAATTACCCCGTGATTACAACTGTTTTTTCGCATAATTCCCCATAAAAGCCGATATACGGCGACGAGAAATTCCGTACCCTGTTTCCGGCTTGGCGCATCCGGTCAAACAAGCCCGTCGGCTCTCCCTTCCCCGCGCAGTTACAAATAATAAAAAGGCCGGATACAAGGCGAAAGCCCGCATCCGGTCCCCCAAAATTCTTTATTTGCCTTCCAGGAGCTTGTTGAGCTCGTCCTTAAAGGTGTTGATATCCTTAAACTGCCGATAAACCGAAGCAAACCGCACATAGGCCACCTCGTCCACGGCGCGCAGCTTGTCCATCACCAGCTCGCCGATCTTGTCGGAGGTCACCTCTCGGTCCAGGGAGTTCTGGATAACCGCCTCGATCTCGTCGATGACCCGCTCCAGCGTATCCAGAGATACCGGCCGCTTCTCGCAGGCGCGCAGCAGACCGTTGAGCAGTTTCTCCCGGTCAAAGGTTTCCCGGGACTTGTCCTTTTTGATCACAATAATGGGCAGGCTCTCGATGATTTCATAGGTGGTAAACCGCTTCTGGCACTGCAGGCACTCCCGCCGCCGGCGGATACGCTCGCCTTCATCGGTAGGGCGGGAATCGATGACGCGACTTTCCTCAAATCCGCAGAAGGGACATTTCATATTTCAAAATCCTTTCGCCGTCCGCACAACAGCATAAAATACAGAGCCGGCCGGTCCGCCAGGTGCGGTCTGACGCATAACATATCCGGCTTATTCGACCACATTATAGCATATAGCGCTTGATATCACAAGGATTTCCTGTGACAAAGCAAGGCATACTATAAAAAAACATTGCATCTTTTATATTGACTTGATAAAATAATATAGCATCGTAAGTAAGGATATATATGGCACACAACGGGAAAGGAAGGTTGCACATGAGCAAACGACAGCTGGCCCCGGCGTCGGCGGGGGATACGGTGGCCCTGCTGCATACAGACAAGGGCGATATCCGAATTAAGCTGTTTCCGGCCGAAGCGCCAAAGACCGTGGAAAATTTCATTACCCATGCGAAAAACGGGTATTACGACGGCCTCAAATTCCATCGGGTGATCCAGGGATTCATGATCCAGGGCGGCGATCCCAAGGGCGACGGCACCGGAGGCGAAAGCATTTGGGGCGCGCCCTTTGCGGACGAATTTTCGCCCGCGCTTCATAATCTGCGGGGCGCCCTTTCCATGGCCAACGCCGGCCCCCACACCAACGGCAGCCAGTTCTTTATCGTGCAGGCTTCCGATGTGCCCGGCCAGATGCTGGCGCAGATGGAGGAATTGAAGGAACAGGGCTTTGCCGACGACGTCATTGCCGCCTATAAAGAATTGGGCGGGACCCCCTGGCTGGACTTTCGGCACACGGTTTTCGGCCAGGTCATGGAGGGCATGGATGTGGTGGATGCCATCGCCCAGGTGGAGGTGGACGGCGCGGACGCGCCCCTGACCGATGTTCTCATCCGGAATATCGAGATCCAGGTCCTGTGATTCCATGGAAAGAAAACCCGACTTCCGACTGGATTTTCCCGCCCCGCACACCCGGCCTAACCTGTTTTACCGGGCGTATACCCTGCTGGGCGAACTGACCCCCATTCACGCCGACTGCGGCCGGCTGTGTGAAAGCGCCTGCTGCTGCGGCGGCGAGCAGGACGGCATGCTCCTCTTTCCGGGGGAGGCGGCCTTTTTAGAAAAGCTTTGCGCCCTGGATTCCCGGGCCGACCGGAACGGCTTTCGGATCCGGGAGGAGAAGGGGCGGCAGCTGTATGTCTGCGGCGGGAAGTGCCAGCGCGTTTTTCGCCCGCTGGCCTGCCGGATCTTTCCCCTCTTCCCCGCCCTGGATGACGACGGCCGCATCCGCGTGATCATGGACCCGCGGGCATTTCGGCTCTGTCCCATGGCCAAGGCTTCCGCCCGCTTGGACCGGCGGTTTATCCGCACCGTCCGCCGCGTGGGCCGGCTGCTGGCCGGCAATCCGGCCTGTGCTTCCTTTCTGCGGGAACAAACCGCGGAGCTGAAGACGCTTTCCCGGCTGATCCCCGCGGACAAGGGGTTTTATCCCGTTCGATTCAGGTAGAGCGTCTCCCTATATGCGGTAAAAAAGAAAAAGGACGTGAACAATAGTTATGAAATCCATTCGATTTGTCTCCAAAGCGGTCAGCGGCCTGCTGGCCCTTTCCCTGCTGTTCCTTATGGCCGGCTGCAACGATGGCGCCTCAGTCACGGCCGATCCCACCGGTTCGGGATCGTCGGGTGCCTCGGGCTCGTCGGGTTCCGCCGGGGCGGCCGACGGAGAAAAGCCGGCCTTCACGGAGGTGGGCGCCAACGGTTCCCGCACCGACGATCCCTTGGGCTTCCAGCTGGAAATGCCGGAGCAGGGCGAAGAAATCGCCGTGTTTCATACCAATATGGGGGACATATATGTCCGTCTTTTCCCGGAGGATGCGCCTATCGCTGTCACCAATTTTAAAGCGCTTGTCAAGGAAGGTTACTATGATGGCCTGACCTTCCACCGGGTCATTGAAGACTTCATGATCCAGGGCGGCGATCCGGAGGGCACCGGCATGGGCGGCGAGAGCATCTGGGGCGAAGGCTTTGAATATGAGTTCAATGATAACCTTTTGCACTTTACCGGTGCCTTATCCATGGCTCATTCTGCCCAGCCCGATTCCAACGGCAGCCAGTTCTTTATCGTACAGGGCGCAGAGGTTACGGCGGAACAGCTGGAAGCCAGCGGTTACACCCAGGCTATGAGCCAAGATTCCATAGAAATGTATGAAAAACACGGTGGGGCTTACTGGCTGGACGGCCAGGTAAACAGCGACGGTCATACTGTCTTCGGCCAGGTGTTCGATGGAATGGACGTAGTGGACGCCATTGCGGCCGTCCAGACCGACAGCAGCGACAAGCCCGTGGAGGATGTGATCATGGAGAGCGTAGAGCTGGTCACCTATGAAGGTTGACGGTCCACAGCCATCCCCCCCAGCATAACCTATGTTTGTAAGCAGGGCCCGGATATCTTTCCGGGCCCTTTTTTGTGCACTTTCTGTCTATAACATGTCTAGAAAATGACTTGAAACTCCCCTGCTATATGGTAAAATAGACTTGGTTTATAAGGCGGCCCGGCCCCGGCCGTGCACAACAAAAATGATCGTCGTCCCCCGCGCGGGCGGCAAATGGGGCAAAGATATAGAATTTCACCGCGCGGAGAATGGAGCATACATATGGAAAAAGTAAGGATTGGTATCATCGGATGCGGCGGTATCGCCAACGGCAAGCATATGCCCTCTCTGAAAAAGATTGAAAACGTGGAAATGGTCGCCTTCTGCGACATCATCAAGGAACGGGCCGAGAAGGCCGCCAAGGAGTACGGTACAGCCGACGCCAAGGTGTACACCGATTATAAGGAGCTGTTGGCCGACAAGAGCATCCGCATCGTCCATGTGCTGACCCCCAATAAGGATCACGCCGGCATTTCCATCGACGCCATGAAGGCGGGCAAGGACGTCATGTGCGAGAAGCCCATGGCCAAGACCGCGGCCGACGCCAGGGCCATGGTAGCCGCCGCCAAGGAAACCGGCCGCAAGCTGACCATCGGCTACCAGAACCGTTTCCGCAAGGACAGCATGTACTTAAAGGCCGCCTGCGAGCGGGGCGACCTGGGCGAGATTTACTTTGCCAAGGGCCATGCCCTCCGCCGCCGGGGCGTTCCCACCTGGGGCGTGTTCCTGGATGAAGAGAAGCAGGGCGGCGGTCCCCTGATCGACATCGGCACCCACGCTCTGGACCTGACCCTTTGGATGATGGATAACTACAAGGTAAAATCGGTCAAGGGCAGCACCTTCAAAAAGCTCCGGGATCAGACCGAGACCGGCAATCCCTGGGGAGACTGGAAGCCTGAGGAATTTACCGTGGAGGATTCGGCCTTCGGCTTTATCCAGATGGAGAACGGCGCCACCATTATCCTGGAATCCAGCTGGGCGCTGAACACCCTGGACGTGGGCGAGGCCCAGACCTCCCTGTGCGGCACCAAGGGCGGCGCGGATATGAAGGACGGCCTGCGCCTGAACTTTGTGGACCTGGGCCGCCAGAATATCCAGAAGCCCGACCTGCGGGCCGGCGGCGTGGCCTTCTTCGACGGCGCCGACATGAACGAGTCCGAGCTGGAAGCCCGGATGTGGATCGATGCGGTGGTTAATGACAAGGAGCCCCTGGTCAAGCCGGAGCAGGCCCTGGTGGTCACCGAGATCCTGGAGGCCATCTACAAATCCGCCGCCACCGGCAAACAGGTGGATTTCTAAGGAGCTGATCAACAATGCCCAAAGATTTTGCTCTACAGCTGTATTCCGTCCGGGACCATATGGATAAAGACTATGTGGGGACCCTGGAAAAGGTGGCCGGCATGGGCTACACCGGCGTGGAATTCGCCGGCTTCGGCGGCCTCTCCGCAAAGGAAATGAAGGGCCACCTGGACCGCCTGGGCCTGACCGCCTATGCCACCCATACAAGTTTTGACCTGCTCTCGGACGATGAAAAGCTCAAAGAACAGTTGGAGTATCACGCCGTCATCGGCGCGCCCTATATCATCTGCCCCTGGTACGAGCTGAAAACCCTGGAGGATGTAAAAAAGGTGGCCGAGGTTCTGAACCACGTGGGAGAAACGGCGGCCCCCTACGGCATCCTCACCGGTTATCACAACCACGGCCATGAATTTGAGACCGTGGACGGCGCTTATCTTTTGGATCGCCTGATGGAAGCGACCAATCCCGAGACGGTCAAGATGGAGCTGGACGTATTCTGGGCCGAACATGCCGGCTGCGCCTGCATCCCCTATATGCAAAAGCATGGGGCCCGCTGTGCGCTGGTCCATCTAAAGCAGATCGACGGGGATAAAAACAGCGTGGATCTACCGGACGGGGTTATCGATATGCAGGCGGTCATTGATACCGCCCGCTCCTTCGGCACTGACCACTTTATTGTGGAGCAGGAGGCCTATCCTGTGGACAGCCTGATCAGCGCGGCTGTAAACGCCGGCTATCTGAAAGCGATTCTTTGATGAAGGGAAGCCGATGCATGCCGGTCGGCGTTCCTCCTTTCCGCCCCGCCGCACAGGGGTGGAAAAGATCTCAAATGTGTGCGGAGAAAAGGTGATAACAATGAAACTGGGCGTATTCAATCCCGTTTTAGGCTTCATGCCCTTAAAAGAGGCCGTCCCCTACCTGGCCTCCCTGGGCGTGCAGACCATGGAGATGGGCGCGGGCGGCTGCCCCGGCAAGGATCATCTGAATCCCGCCGAGCTGTTGGGCCATCCCGATAAAATTAAGGAAATCAAGCAGCTGTTCAAGGATAACAACATGACCATCTGCGCCATCAGCAGCCACGGCAATCCCGTCCACCCGGATAAAGAGGTGGCAGCCGCCTATCACAACGACTTCATGCAGGCCATGCAGCTGGCCGAGGAGCTGGAAGTCGACAAGATGATCGGCTTTTCGGGCTGCCCCGGAGACAGCGAGGGGTCCAAATATCCCAACTGGGTCACCTGCCCCTGGCCGGATGATTTTCTGAAGATTCTGGATTACCAGTGGCCCATCCTCATTGAGTACTGGCAGAAGACCGGCGAAGAGGCCAAGAAGCACGGCATCAAGAAAATTGCCTTTGAGATGCATCCCGGCTTCTGCGTCTACAATCCGGAGACCTGTTTAAAGCTCCGGAACGCGGTGGGCGATATCCTGGGCGCCAACGTGGATCCCAGCCATTTGATCTGGCAGGGCATCGACCCGGTGGAAGCCATTCGGTACCTTGGCGACGCGGTTTACCACTTCCACGCCAAGGACACCCGCATCGACCCCGCCAACTGTGCGAAAAATGGCGTGCTGGATACCAAGACCTACGACAATATCCTGACCCGTGGCTGGAGCTTCCGCACGGTGGGCTATGGCAGCGACGCGAAAATGTGGAAGGACATCATCAGCATGCTGCGCACTGTGGGGTATGACGACGCTGTGAGCATCGAGCATGAGGACGGCCTCATGTCTCCCCGGGAGGGCCTGGAAAAGGCTGTGGCCTTCTTAAAGGATATCATCATCGAGGAGACCCCCGGCGCCATGTGGTGGGCGTAAGATAACAATTCATCGCGCTTTTTCGCTTTTTTACTATTAATTTGCGGGCCGTCGTTGACATTTGCAGCGGCGGCCCGTATACTGTTTTCCATAAGGTACATTTTTAGGAATTAACTGGAGTGAAATGGTATGATCAAAGTAGGTATTATCGGATACGGCGGCATGGCCGGCTATCATCACAGCAACTATGCCCGCACCGGCTGCATGGAGGCCGTGGCCGCCTATGACATCGATCCCGAGCGGGTCAAGGCCGCCGAGGAGAAGGGGCTCAAAGGCTTTTCCACTTTAGAGGATTTTCTAGCCTCCCATATGTTTGATCTGGTTCTGGTGACTACTCCCAACAACTTCCACCGGGATCTGACGATAGCCGCCCTGGAAGCCGGCTATCACGTGGTATGTGAAAAGCCGGTGGCTATGAGCGTGACCGAACTGGAGGATATGATCGCCGCCTCCAAGCGCTGCGGCAAAATATTCACGGTGCATCAAAACCGCCGTTGGGATACGGACTTTTTGGTGGTCAAAAAGGCCATTGAAGACGGCATGGTGGGCAAGCCCTATACCATCGAAAACTGCGTCCACGGCGCAAGCGGCGTTATGCACGGCTGGCGGGCCTACAAGGTAGCTGGCGGCGGCATGCTTTTTGATTGGGGCATCCATCTGCTGGATCAGATCATGTTTATGATCAAGGAGCCGGTGGTGGACGTCTGGTGTCACATGGACTCGGTCCGTACGCCTGAAGTGGACGACTATTTCAAACTGCTTCTGGAGTTTGAAGGCGGGCTGAACGCCCAGATCGAGGTGGGGACTTATTGTCTGAGCCCCAAGCCCCGGTGGTATGTCAACGGCATGGAAGGCTCCCTGCTCTTAAAGGACTGGGACTGCAACGGCTGCGTGGTTCACTCCTCCCAGGAGGCCATGGAATGGGAGCCGGAAGTGGTCCAGACCAAGGCCGGCCCCACCCGCAC
>DXVY01000009.1:7699-9518 GCA_019417145.1 Clostridiales bacterium | reverse complement strand
CCATGGCTCCCCGTCCCAAGGAGACCTTAAGCGAGCTGCCCCTGCCCAAGGTAGAGGGCGATTGGGTGGACTTCTATCGCAACGTGGCCGCCGCTATTGAGGGCAAAGAGGAACAGCTTGTAAAGCACGAAGAGTTGCTCCGGGTCATGAAGGTCATCGAGGCCGCCTTCCAGTCGGCCGAAACCCATCACTCTGTACCCGTACATATCTAAAAGGATTGGGTAAGATAGAAAAGGAGCGGATGCGATTGCATCCGCTCCTTATGTTATGCCCTTTTATTTTATACCGGCCGTCGGGCGGAACTTACGCCTTGATTTCGGTTATATAGCAGTCGCAGCCCCTCCAACAGCAGATGCTCATCCAGCAGAACCTCCTGCCGGCAATAGACAATGGTCTCCCGGGCAAATCCGCCGGTGGCCACGACGGCGGGCCTCTCCCCCAACTCCTCCCGGATTTTTTCGATCATGCCGTCCAGCATGGTCGCCGTACCCAGCACCAGGCCGGACTTCATGCAGTCGGCCGTATTGCCGCCCATAACCTTGACAGCGGCCCGCGGAGGAATAGGCGGAAGCTGCGGGGCCCCGTCCAGCAGCGCCTTCAGGGAGGTGCCGAGCCCGGCCATAATGGCCCCGCCTATAAAGGCGCCCGTCCGATCCAGTACGCTGATGGTGGTGGCCGTCCCCATGTCGATAATCACGCAGGGCAGAGGATACCGAGACCGGGCGGCCACAGCGTCGGCGATCCGATCCAGACCCAAGCAACCGTCCTCATACTGAATCTCTATCCCCAGATCCATATCCCGTCGCAGCCGCAGGGGTGAAAAGCCGCAAACCATTTTTACGGCCCGCGCAAAGGCTTCCCCCGCCGCCGGCGCCACCGTACTATATATACCGCCGTCTAAAGCCTCTGGAGAAATAGCCAGGTCCATCAACAGAGCCTTTAGCTCCTTTGCATATCCCTCCGCCGATCGGCATCGGTCGGTCACCAACCGCCCGGTACACAACAGCCTATTTCTACGGTAAATTCCCAGCGTAATGTTGGTGTTTCCAATGTCAATGGTCAAAAGCATATGAAAACCGCCTTGTGGAAGAGATGAAGAATCGGCAAAAGTCAATGGCGGCAACGCGAAGCGGCATCGGCGCCATTTTTATGAATCCTCTCAAAAGAAGGGCGACCCCAGGTCCGGCGTATTGGTCAAAAGCCTTGCCGAACGGGTCCTCTAACGGGTGGCTGGCTCCTTTATTGCAAGCCTTGCGCCTTATGCCGACAGTCGGCCGGAAACCCCTATTGGGACTGACTGGTGGCATTGTCCGGAGCGGAACCGGAGGAGGAATCGGAGGTGGTCTGCACACCGGAGGAAGCGCCGACAGGCTGGGAAGAGCCGCCGGACCCATCCTGACCGGAGGAGGCCGGCGCCGATTGACCGTCGCCGGCGGCGCTCTGGGGCGCGACCTCTCCCGTGGTGATCCAGCTGACCGCCGCGGCAATCACCGGATCCTCCTGATCGCTGAGCATAAAATAGTATTTTTCCTGCTCATCGGTCATATTCACCCGTAGGTCAGGCGTGAGCCCCGTACCGTTGAAGTTTACCCCGCTGGGAGGATTAAAGGCGGCAATGGTAAACTTGACCGTGGAACCGTCGCTTAAGGGATAGGTGCGCTGCATGACCCCCTTGCCATAGGTCTTCTCCCCCATAAGCACGCCCTTATCGTAGTCGCGGATGGCGGCGGCAAACAGTTCGGCGGCGCTAGCCGTCCGCCCGTTGGTCAGAACAGCCATGGGCAGGTCGATCTGGGAGGCGTCGGAGGTGTGCAGCACC
>DXVY01000009.1:0-7689 GCA_019417145.1 Clostridiales bacterium | reverse complement strand
CGGCATAGGTGGCTGAGATAATATCCCCTTCCGGCAGCAGGAAATCCAGCATATCGGCCGCCGCGTCCACCAGGCCGCCGCCGTTGTTCCGCACATCGAAGATCAGACCGGTTGCGCCCTGGGATATAAGCTGATTCACCGCATTTTTAAACTGTTCGGTGGTCGCCTCGTCAAACTCGGTGATGCGAATATAGCCGGCCGTTCCGCTCATATGGTAATAGACGCTGTCCCGTGTAAAGGAAGAGCGGGTGACCGAGCAGGATGTTTCCACAGGACTGCCGTCCTCCGCCGTGGTTTTGACCGTCAGGGACACCGTTTCGCCCACCTGGCCGGAAAGCTTCTGTACCGCGTCCACGTATTCCATATCGGCTACCAGCTCCCCGTCGATACGGAGGATCTCGTCGCCCTCCTTGATGCCAGCCTGGGCGGCCGGTCCCGCGGCGTCCACATGTACGACGTAGATGGTCTTGTTGTCGGGATGCTGGACCGCGGTAATACCGATGCCCACGCCAACCCCTTCATTATCCTGGGCGTTTTTCTCACTGTCCTCCAGGCTGGCGTATTCGGCATACGGGTCCCCAAGTCCGCTCACATACCCATAGGCCGCGCCGTCATAAAGCTCCTGCTGGTCATATTCCCCGTAATAATATTGCTGGATTTTCTCATCGATTTCATAGAGCTTATCAAAAAGGGCCCTCTGCTGGCTGAGCCCCGAAAGGGTGCCGCTGAAAACCTGCTGAGACACCAGCATGGTTATGCATACGGTCAGAGCAGCCGTGATGATCATAAGAGAAACGGTCATACCCACGGGAACCTTCTTATTCATCAAAAATACCTCCATTCGGTTGAAAAGCACAGCCGTGCAGATTTTATTATATCCGGAAGGATGCTAAAGTGTATTCGGAAGAATGCTAAACTTTGTCCATAGGAAAATGGCATACCGGCGCGCCACACGCCGCCCCATGGCCCGAGCATCCGCTCTGTGCGTCCACGCCGGCCGTCCCCTTGCCCGCCTATGACAGGCTGGAACGTCCGCACCTGGGGCCGCACGCATACCCGCAATACGGCCCGGCATCCGCATATTTGCAGCCGGCCCAAAACCTATGTTCCCACCGGCCGTCCCGGAAGTCCCATGCCCCTACGCCCCTATGAATCGACGCCGGAACGGCGTATAGGTTTTGCACGCCGGCCGGGTCCCGCTTGCTACGGTCTCCCACAGAAAAACGCCCTAAATGCATTCGGCCGCCGCAAAAAAGCAGCAGGAGGACAAGCCGCCGCCCCTGCTGCTAAAACACCAAATCGGAAATAGGTTTTAACCTACCTTATTGAAAAACTGCATGGGATCCACAGCCGACCCGTTCACACGGACCTCGAAGTGCAGATGGGGGCCGGTGGAGCGGCCGGTATTGCCAACATAACCGATCACCTGTCCCTGGCTGACATGCTGTCCGGAGCTCACTGCATAGCTGGACATATGGCCATACAGGGTCACATAACCGCCGCCATGGTTGATCATCACATAATTGCCGTACCCGCCGTTATTGTAGCCGGCCAGAATAACCGTTCCCGACTGAGCGGCAACGATGGGTTTGCCGGAAATACCGCTGCTGGAAATGTCGATACCCTTATGCTGCCGGCCCCAGCGCCATTTAAAGCCGGAGGTAATGTTATAGTATCCCGGACAGGGCCAGCCAAAATCGGAACCGGCATAATAGGAGCCGTCAGACGAGCCGCCGGAGCTGCCGGCGTTGCTGATAGCCTCCTGAATCTGGCGCTCCAGCTCCTCAATCGCCGCCTCCTTTTCCTCTGCCTCGGCCTCCTTTTCTTCCTTATCCTCCCCAAGCTGGGAGATAATGGCGTTGACCTCGGCCATATCGTCCTTTAAGGACGAACGCTTCTCGGCCAACTCCTTTTTGGCGGCCGTACGCTCTTCCTTTTTGTCCTCGATTACCGCCTTTTCTTCCTCCACCTGGGAGATAGCGGCGACAATCTCTTCCATCAATTGATTATCGTGTTCGGAAACGCTGCGGGAAAGCTCGGATTTCAACAGATAGTCCGCGAAATCGTCCGCGCCCATCAAAACCTCCAGTTGGGACGTACCGCCCGACATATACATGGCCCGCAGCCGCTGCTTGAACAGCTCCTTATTCTCCTCCAGCTCGGCGTTCTTGGCATCGATTTCCGCCTCTTTGGTATCGATTTCGCTGTCTAGGCCGGCAATCTGCTCGGTACACAGGGCGATCTGTTTCTCGGTATTGCTGATTTTTTTCTGCAGCTCTTCCTTGATCTTCTCCTGCTCGGCCTGCTCCTGCTTGAGCTTTTCAATCTCCTCGTTGAGTTGGTCCGCCTCGGACTGGAGCCGCTCCTTCTCGCTCTGGGTACTGGCGCCCGCCGTCAAGGCCGACGAACCCAGTAGCAGCGCGCCGCAGACCGTTATGCTGAGCAGGGAATTCCGCACACGTTTCAGATTCAAAGCCATCCACTTTCCTTTCCGCCGTTAACCCAGTCGGTCATAATAACTCATAGGATCGGTCAGACTGCCGTTTCTATGTATCTCCAGGTGAAGGTGGGGGCCGGTAGACGCGCCGGTGCTGCCCACATAACCGATCACCTGGCCCTTCCGAACGGTTTGCCCCGCGCTGACCACATAATTCATCATGTGACCGTACAGGGATTCATAGCTGTTGCCGTCGCCCAAGGTGCCGTGGTTGATAATGACGTAATTGCCGTAGCCGCCGGCATTATAACCGGCCAGCAGCACCACGCCGTCCTCAATCGCCAGAATAGGCTTGCCGTTGATACCGCCGCCCGAAATATCCGTGCCCTTGTGGAGCTTACTGACGCCGGAGATGGGATGGATGCGATAGCCGTAGGGGGAGGTGATGGTGTAAGACCCGTTGACCGGCCATAGGAACATGCCGCTGCTCATGCCGCCGGAGGAAGAAGAACCGGAACCGCCAGAGCCCGTAGACTCGCCCTGATTCTTGTCGGCCTCCTCCTGCTTTTTCTGTTCCTCCCGCTCCGCATTGATGCGGTCGATTTCATCCTGTATAGCCTTGTCCGCCCGCGCCTGCTCCAGGTCATCCATAACCTGCTGCATGGCGGCCTGGGCCTCGTCGCTGCTTTCCTCCAGCTCTTCGGTCTTGTCGTCGATCTCATCGATGAGCTGGCTGACCTCTTCCATTTCGGCCTTCAGGTCCTTTTGCTTGGCGGCCAAGGTCTTCTTGGCCTCGGTGCGCTCGTCCTTTTTCTCTTGCACGGCGCTCTTGGCTGCCTCGATTTCAGAGATAGCGGTGGCGATATCCTCCATCAGCTGCTGATCATGCTCGGATACGCTGCGGGAGAGCTCGGCTCGGCTCAGATAATCGGCGAAATCATCCGCGCCCAGGAGCATGAGCAGGTCGCTGTTGCCGCCGGACATGTACATAGCCCGGATACGCTGCTTAAACAGTTCCTTGTTCTTCTCCAGCTCGGCATTTTTGTCTGCAATCTGCTGCTCCTGCTGCTCGATCTCGGCGTCCAGGCTGTTAATCTCCTCATTGCAGGCGGAGATTTGCTCCTGGGTATTGGCGATCTTGCGCTGGAGCTGGGACTTGAGCTGTTCCTTTTTGGATTTATCCTCTTTGAGCGCCTCTATATCCGCATTGATTTTATCGGCGTCGCTCTGCAGCTCGTCCAGCCTGTCCTCCAGC
Source organism: Clostridiales bacterium (assembly GCA_019417145.1). Classification (GTDB taxonomy): domain Bacteria; phylum Bacillota; class Clostridia; order Oscillospirales; family Acutalibacteraceae; genus Howiella. The sequence goes on along the minus strand of DXVY01000009.1, from coordinate 3,997 downwards.
TGATCCACCTTCTCAGAAGCGTTGGACGCGGCGCCGGCCGTGATCACGGGCGACTGAACGCCCAGGGAACAGGCCAGCAGCAGGCTGCATGCAATGACCGACAAACGGGCAAATTTTTTAAAGCGCACGGAATTCGCTCCCTTCTTTTCGCAGGTACTTGCTGATCATAAATATACTGCTGACCAATCCGGTCAAGATACCCATGGCCACGAAGATGCCCAGCAGCGGCCATACAAACTGGTGGAAGGGGATGGCCTGGATATTGAGGGCCGTCTCCATGACGCCCATGGCGGCCTTATAAACAAGATAAATGATGCCGGTGGTCAGGCCGGCCGAGAGGACGCCTAAAACCACGCCTTCCACGACAAAGGGCAGGCGGATAAAGGAGTTGGTGGCGCCCACCGCCTTCATAATGCTGATCTCCAGCTTGCGGGAGTACATGGTCACCCGCACCGTATTGGCCACAATGACCAGGGCAATGAGCAGCAGCAGGGCGATCACGCCGCCGCCGGCCAGGGTCAGGGCCTGCTTGATGGAAGAGATCTTCATGGCCAGGTCCCGCTGCTCGTTGATATGGTCCACGCCGGGGGTGTTTTTGATGCGCTCTACCGTGGAGTCGAACTGAGACAGATCCGAAAGGGTGACCTTGGCGCTGTCGGGCAGGGGGTTGTCCTCTTCCAACCACTGGAAATACTCCCGCTGGGCCTCGTCCATGGTCTCCATCTGTCGCTGCAGCCCCTCGGCCTTAGGGATAAATTCAGCGGAGGCCACATTGTCCAGCCCTGCCAGCTGATCACAGGAGGCGCGGGCCTCTTCCTCGCTCAAGGTGTCGTCGAAATAGGCCATGACCACATTCTGCTCCTCCAGCTGTCCCAAGGCCTTGTCCACATTTAGGGTCAAAATAATAGCCACGCCCATCATGAGCATACAGGCCACCAGCACGCCGATGGAAGCGATGGACATCAGGCGGTTGACCCAGATGTTTTTCAGTCCTTCCACGGTCAGGTAGCGAAAGCTTCTCATTTTCATTGCAGCCCACCGTCCCCATTGTCGGCCACAACGGTGCCGTTCTCCAGCATGATGACCCGCCGGTTAAAGTCCCGCACAAGCTGATGTTCGTGGGTGACCATGAGCACGGTGGTGCCCCGCCGGTTGATCTCGGTCAGAAGCTCAACAATTTCATAGGACATATTGGGGTCTACATTACCTGTGGGCTCGTCCGCAATCAGCAGGCTGGGCCGGTTGACCAGCGCCCTGGCAAGACCCACCCGCTGCTGCTCGCCGCCCGAGAGCTCGGCCGGTTTGGACCGTGCCTTGCCGCCCAGGCCCACCAGGTTGAGCACATAGGACACCCGCTTGCGGATTTCCCGATTGGTGGCGCCCACCACATGCATGGCAAAGGCCACATTGTCAAAAACGTCCATGGTAGGGATCAGACGGAAATCCTGGAAGACGATGCCCATGGTCCGGCGGAGCATGGGGACTTCCTTGCGCTTCATATGGGATAGCCGGTAACCGTTGACGATGATCTCACCGGCGTTGGGCTTCTCCTCATGAATAATGAGTTTCATAAAGGTGCTCTTGCCCGCGCCCGACGCGCCCACCACAAAGACAAATTCACCAGGATGAATCTTGATGTTCACATCCCGCAACGCGTGGCTTCCTGTGGCATAGGTTTTATAAACACCCTGAAATTCGATCAGCGGCCGGTCCACCCCGGCGGGCGCGCCGGCGGCCTCCTGCATATCGGTATAAATGGCGATTCACAGCCTTTACTGTAGATTTTAAGCTTAAAAGCTCCCCCGTTCCCTTTTAAAGGGAAAGAAGCGTCCCGGCCGTTACAGAGCGAATAACTCCGGGTCGGCCGGGGCATGTGATGCATATGATACGGTCTGGTTAATACTTGACCGGGTTGGCGGTCAGGTACTTTTTCACCATCAGGGCAATCTTGAAGACGATGGCGTGGTCGAACTCCCGCAGATCCAGGCCGGTGATCTTTTTGATTTTCTCCAGACGATAGACCAGCGTGTTCCGATGAACAAAGAGCTTACGGGAGGTCTCGGACACGTTGAGGTTGTTCTCAAAGAAACGTTGGATGGTAAAGAGGGTCTCCTGATCCAGGCTTTCAATGGAGCCCCGCTTGAAAACCTCCCGCAGGAAGGTCTCGCACAGGGTGGTGGGAAGCTGATAGATCAGGCGGGCGATACCCAAATTATCATAGCTGACAATGGCCTTCTCGGTATCGAAGACCTTGCCCACCTCCAGGGCCACCTGCGCCTCCTTAAAGGATTTGGCCAGGTCCTTCAGCCCCTCTACTGTGGTGCCGATGCCGACCACCGCATGGGTATAGAACTCGCCCGACAGGGTATCCACAATGGAACGCGCCAGCTTCTCTAAATCCTTGGATTCGATATTGGCCTTGGTCTCCTTGACCAGGGCGATATCGGTCTCGCTGATATTGATGACAAAATCCTTGTTTTTGTCGGGGAAAAGATTTTGAACGATATCGTAGACCGACACGTCGTTGCGGGTGGTCACCCGGATGAGGATAACCGTACGGGATACGTCGCTGTTAAAGCGCAACTCCCGGGCCTTGAGATAAATATCGCCGGGGAGAATATTGTCTAGGATGATATTCTTAATGAAGTTGCCCCGATCGTATTTCTCGTCATAGTAGTACTTGATGCTGGCCAGCGCCACCGACAGCATGGAGGCGTATTTGGCGGCCTGACCGTCGTTGCCCTCCACAAAAAGTATATACTCGGGGTGCTGGGGACTGCCGAAGGGCTTGTAGGTATACTGTCCCCGCACAAAGGCCTCTGTTCCGGAAGCGGCGGCCATGTTCATGTCCTGGGTCTCGCCAATTCTGCCCAGCTCGCTGCACGCGATAACGGTGTAGTTTTCATCCATAACGCCGATAGTGCGATCGATGGCATCCCGCATCTGATGGACAATGCCCTGAAACAGCCGATTCGACATAAGCTTTCTTCCCCTCTTTTTTACGGAAACCGTTCAAAAATTAAACAGTTCTCCTAATGATTCTTTCAACACATATCCATTTTACACAAACTGCGCGTATATTGCAAGGCTTAAAACGAAAAAATCACAGAAAAGTTACAAAAGATTACAAATCAGCGTTTCCGGGTCCTTGATCCCGGCTTTGGTTTTCATAAAACCGGCTAAATTATCATTATGGTAACCATTTTAAGTATACCGTAAGCCATAGAAAAAAGCAATCCCATACGATTGGAAAATCAACTGGCAAGAAGTGGCCAAACAGACCATCCGGCGCAGATAGAAAAATTGCAGGCAGGGGAAGCGGCCTTTGCCGGCAGGTGACTGCACGCAAGAGAGCCCTGCCGTGCGGCAGGGCTCTCTTGCCAATTTAAGAGCTATAAAGAACGCTTAGGAATCCAGCCGGTTCTGGTCGTCGTCCTGTTCCTCCGACTCAGGCTGCTGCTTTTTCTTCTTCTTCACCATGGGTACCACCACGCAGGCCGCCACTGCGGCCACCGCGATGACCAGCACCACGATAATGAGGGGATTGATGCCCTCGTCGCCGGTCTTATGGTTTCCGGTATCCGCGCTTTTATCCTGGGAGCCTTGGTCGGCCGCGGATGTATCGCTCTCCCCGGTAGTATCCGAGGAAAGGGCGGTATCGGTCTCCGCCTCACCGTCCGGCAGATCGGTGTCCGTGGTATCGTCGGCCGGAGGATCCTGATCTTGTAGGCTGACAGCCGCAAGGGCCAGGATTCCCTGATAGGTGCTGAAGTAATCGGGCGCGTCGGAGGAGGCGTCATAAAGGAATCCGCCCTCCTCGGTCTGCAGGGCATAAAGGGCCTCCCGTGCGCCGGCATAAGCATCGGCATCCGCCCCCGCGCTGGCCAGTCCCAGAATCGCCGTAGCCTGGGAGCAGGCGTTGGGGGCGGCATAGGCGTCCTCGCCCACAAAATACTGGTCGTCTTGCAGGGTGCCCAGCAGGTAGTCCACCGTAGGC
>DXVY01000089.1 GCA_019417145.1 Clostridiales bacterium | reverse complement strand
ATACCTGGGACGCCGCCCAGCCGGCGGATAAATCGGCCCAGCTCCCTAAAACCACCGCCCGGCTGCAAAAGGGGGATTCCCTAAATATCGTCTATTACGGGGACAGCATCACCGAGGGCTACAATGCCTCCGGCTTTTTCGGCGGGGCCCCCTATCAGCCCAAATGGACCGATCTGGTCACCGTCGCCCTGCAAAAGGCCTACCCCAGGGCCGACATCCGCGCCACCAATACCGGCCTGGCCGGCATGACCTCGGGCTGGGGCGTGGAGAATGTCCAGTCCCGGGTGAACGCCTATAACCCGGACCTGGTGGTGATCGCTTTCGGCATGAACGACGCGGGCGGCCAGAACAACGCCCCCCAGTTCCAGGAAAACACCCGCAAAATGATGGAGGCGGTCCGCGCGCACAACCCGGACTGTGAATTTGTCCTGGTGTCCACCACCCTGCCCAACCCCTCTGCCATCGGCTTTGCCGGCTGCCATGAAACCTATGCCCCGGCCCTGGCCGCCCTGGAGGGGGAGGGGGTCGTCCTGGCGGATATGACCGCCCTGCATCAATACCTGTTAAGCCGTAAATCCTACGCCGATATGACCGGCAACAATGTAAACCATCCCAACGACTACCTTTCGCGGGTCTATGCCCAGTTGATCGTGCAGACGGTCACCGGCGGCAAAACCGCCGCCCCGGTTTCCTATACCGATATCCCCTATGTGGAAAACAGCACGCTTTCCGCCCAGACCCTGGATCTCCAGCTGCCCGAAACCGGTTCCGGCCCCTATCCTGTGCTGGTGTATATCCATGGGGGCGCCTGGGTCATCGGGGACAAAACCAGCAGCGAAAACCGGGGATTTTTAGACGCCGCCCTGGCCGCCGGCTACGCTGTGGCCAGCATCAACTACCGACTGGCCCAAAACGCCCAGTGGCCGGCCCAGATTTACGACTGTAAGGCGGCCGTCCGCTTTTTAAGGGCCAACGCTAAGACCTATAACCTGGACCCCGACCGCATGGTGGCCGTGGGCGCGTCGGCCGGCGCCCACCTGGCCCAGTTCATGGGGGCCACCAACGGCAGCCCCGGCTATGAGGAGGTTGGGATGGGAAACCCCGACGTGTCCAGCGACGTCCAGGCCGTCGTCTCCTTTTACAGCATCTCGGATTTGACCGCCTGGAAGATGGAGGACTGGCTCAGCGAGATCACCACCACCGGCAAGGATCCGGTCACCACCCTCTTAGGGGACGGCTATACCCGGGAAGAGGCCTTGGACGCCAGCCCCATCACCCATATCTCCGCCGAGACGCCTCCCATGTTCATCGCCCATGGCCTGAACGATACCACCGTAAACCCGGATGAAAGCACCGCGTTCGCCCCGCTGCTCTCCCGCTTGATCGGGGAGGAGCAGGTGGATACCTATTTCCCCGCCCAGGGCCAGCATGCCGACGAGGCCTTCTGGAACCAGGGGGAGCCGGTGGAGCGGGCCTTGGCCTTCCTGCAAAAGCAGTTTGCCCCGGGGGAAAATCTAAGCACCTCCGAAAACCAGCGCCCCGCCCAGTGGACGGTTTCCCTGTCGGGCTATAAAAACGCCCATATGAACCTTGCCTACGCCGACGCATCCCCCGCCCAAAAGCTGCATCTCATCCTGCCGGAGAATACGGCGGGTCCCACCCCGCTGATTATCTTTGTCCATGGGGGCAGCTTTTCCGGCGGCAATTCCACCGGGGACGCCGTACTGTATACGGCGGCCGGTGCCCTGCAGGCGGTGGAACGGGGCTACGCCGTGGCTCTGGTGGACTACCGCTGCGCCCCTGAGGCCTACTTTCCCGAACCCATTTATGATGTAAAGGCGGCCATCCGCTATCTGCGGGCCCATGCCCGGCAGTACGGACTGGATCCCGACCGGTTCGCTTTGTGGGGCGAGTCGGCCGGCGGCCTGCTGGTGGATCTGGCCGGCCTCACCGGCGGCAACCCGTATTTTGAGGATCTTTCCATGGGCAGCGCCCAGGCGACAAGCGAGGTGCAGGCGGTGGTCTCCTGGTACGCGATTACCGATATGACCACCCCGGCCAACGCCATGTACTGTCCCAATTGGCTGGGGGTCGACCAGTCGGCGGCCGGGGACAAGGCGGCGACGGCCAGCCCCATCACCCATGTTTCTGCCGACGCGCCGCCCTTCTACCTCCAGCACGGTCTGGCCGACAATGAGGTGTCCTATACCGACAGCCAGCGGCTCTATACGGCCCTGCAAGCGGCCCGGGAGGACCCAAATACCCGGCTGGAGCTGTTCCCCGGCATCACCCATGCGGTTGGAAAGTTTTTAACTCCGCAAAACGCGGACAGGATCATCACCTGGCTGGACGGCGTGTTTGATTATGACCATGACGACCGTTCGGTGGTGGAGCGGGCCGCCCAGGCCGCCCAGCAGGCGGCCGATACCCTGGTCCCCGTCTACGGCCCGGGAATGGCCGCCACGGATGCCCAGGACCTTCTGGCCCATCTGAACGAGGCGGTAGATCAGCCGTCGGTGGATATTGCGGTGGACGCCTTTCATGTTCTGGGGGAGGGAACCGGTTCCCAGCCCCGGCTATGGGCCCTGGTCACCCTGGAAAAGGGGGAATATGCCGCCCAGATTGTGGTGAATCGTCCCTATACAGAGGCGCCGCCGCCCCTTCCCGGCGATCTGGACGACGACGGGGAGGTGACCATTGCCGACGTGATGGAGGCCTGCAAGGTTATGGCCAGAGATTCGGCCGGCACCGATCCTACCGATGAAGAAATCATCCGGGGAGACCTGGACGGCGACGGGGAGATCACCATCGCGGATGTAATGGAAATCTGCAAAATCCTGGCCCGCCAATCCTAGAACGCCAAGACCCCTGTGAAAAAACACAGGGGTCTTGTATTTTTAGAAGAATCTGCTACTATTAACTTACAACCCGATTTCACCCGGAAAGGATGATCAATCTATGGACTTTACAGTGGAAAAGCCCTGGCTGCTCCTGCCCTTGGGCTATCATGCCGCGGATAAAAAGTTGTTATTTTATGATGGGGACGAATTAAGCTTGGAACTGGACGCGCCGGTAGACCCTGTCCGCCCGGATTATGTCCGATATGTGGACCTTTCGTCCTTTAGGGGGCGGACCCTCCGGCTGGAAACCCGGCCGGCCTTTGACTATCCCCTGCGCTTTGTGGATGCGCCGGAAATCCCTGAAGGTCTCTACAAAGAAAAATACCGTCCCGCCGCCCATTTTACCGCCGCCATGGGCTGGATAAACGACCCCAACGGCCTGGTTTATTATAAGGGGCTTTACCATCTTTTCTTCCAGTATAACCCCTATTCCCACCGCTGGGGCAATATGCATTGGGGCCATGCCGTCAGCCGGGACCTTGTGCACTGGGAGGAGCGGGAGCCGGCTCTGTTCCCCGATGACCTGGGAACCATGTATTCCGGTTCCGCCGTTGTGGATACCGGAAACGTCAGCGGCCTGAAGGCGGGGGAGGAGGATCCCATCCTGCTTTTCTATACCGCCGCCGGCGGCGTCTCTTACCGCTCCCAGGGAAAGCCCTTCACCCAGTGTATGGCCTATAGCCTGGATGGGGGTAAAACCTTTCAAAAATATGCCGGCAACCCGGTCATCCCCCACATGGAGGCGGAGAATCGGGATCCCAAGGTGGTCTATGTACCTGAGCTGGAGTCCTATCTTTTGGCCCTCTACCTGAACCAAGACCGCTATGCCTTTTATACCTCTGCCAACCTGCTGGACTGGACGTTTTTACAGCAGCTTTCTCTGCCCGGGGACGCCGAGTGCCCGGATTTCTATCCCCTGACTGTAGCCGAAACCGGGGAAACCTATTGGATTCTGTCCGGCGCGTCGGATTGTTATCTGGCCGGCCGCTTTGTGGAGGGAAAATTCGTCCCCACCCAGCCTGTCAAGCGGCTGCATTACGGGCGGGAAAGCTACGCCGCCCAAAGCTTCTCCGGCCTGCCCGGCGGCCGCCGGGTGCGGCTGTCCTGGAACCGCACCTATATCCCCGATTCCTACTTCTGCGGCTCCATGTGCACCCCCTGCGAGATGGGGCTGGCAAAGGATGGGGAAGAGGTGGCCCTTACTTTAAATCCGGTGAAGGAATGGGACAGCCTTTTCACGCCGGATAAGACCTATACCCTAGCCGCGCTCCCCACCGGCCTCCACCGCCTGGCGAAACTCTCCGTCGGCCCCTGCCGGATCGAGCTTTCCTGCCGTCTGTCGGCCGACGCCCGCCTGAGTCTCTCCCTTTTCGGCGTAACCCTGGAGTTAAATAGGGCCCAGGATACCCTGCGCTGGGGAGACCAGACCATGCCTTTGTGCAGCGGCTCCAGAACCCGGCTACAGCTGATGATCGACGCCACCGGCTGGGAGATCTACGCCGCCGACGGCCGGGCCTTTTTCACCCTGGCCCAGATGCAGGATCTGGCCCTCACCGGCCTGGATCTGCGCCTGACGGACGGACAGGCCACGGACCTGGCCGTCGCCGTCGGTTCCGGCGCATCCAGATAAACCGATCAAAAAGCGGCGGGACATCTCCCGCCGCTTTTGCCGTATGGATTTAATATCCCACGATTCCCCCGTGGTCCGCAAAGGGGTTATCGATGGTCACCCGGCCTTGGGCGGTATCCGAAAGCCCGCTGTAGAGATCGACCTTCCCGTCCGCCCGGGGCACCATCCCGGAGGGAAAGGCGCAGTCTGTAAGATTGGGCTTTTTGGCCGGATGCTCGGGATAGCATCCCCGGGTGGCCAGAATCTTTTCCTCTGCACAGACCCCCTTAGCCGGGTCGATCACAAAGGCCACATTAACATAGACCTGCAAATCGATGCCGTCGGCCGTGGGCTGGTGATAACACTTGTGGCCGATCACCCCGATGAGGCCGTCGGCCAGCAGATAACACTGGTTGCAGCCGCCCCATTCCCCGTGGGCAAATAGGCCGTCGATCACCGGTGCGTTTTCAATCAGCTGGGGCCGCAGCTCGTCCAGGCTTTGGATCAGGGTAAAGCCAACCACCGCCCCCGACCCGTACTTTTTCTCTACCTCTTGGCCTCTGGGCCGGGAAAATACGCCGATGCCGGCCGGGGTCTGGATCAGACGGACGTCCTTCATCCCCTCTGGCCCAGTGGCGAAATAATAAAGATCCTCCAAGTCGGTACCCCTGTAAAAGTAATCGTAAAACCGGTAGCTGCCGGGATAATCATACCGCACATGGGTACCGCCCAGCACAAGCTGCCCCTGGATAAAACTGACAAAGGGGTCCTCCAGTTGATAAATCATGCTGTTCTTTACCCGTGTAAAGACGTCCGGCCCGGTTTCCTGAAAGAGCATGACCCGGGAGCGGGCCCATTCCTCCCGCCTTTCCACCCGGCCGTATAGATACCGCTTTCCCTTCCAGTCAAAGGGGATGGAGCAGTTGTATACGTCGTATCCATCTATGTCCAGAAAGGACAAAAGGGCGCTGTCATAGATTTTCCGTTCCTGTTCAAAGGCCAGCCGTTTTTCCCTGAAGGTCATGGATGTTCCCTCCCGTAGGCTTACATGCATCGTTTATCTCAGTCGGGGGCGCCCTCTTTGCGCAGCCGCCCCTCTCTAAGAATCTCCCGTAACCGTTCCGGCTCTCTTTTGGCGATGGCGTCCCGGCAGGCGGCCAGATTTTGGATCAGTCCGTCGATTTCAGCGCACAGATAATCCCCGTTCATGAGGAAAAGCTGGGTCCAGAGCGCCTCGTCCACCGTGGCCACCCGGGAAACGTCCCGGTAACTGCCGGCCGAGTAGCCGGCGTGCTCCGGGCAGGCCGGGGATTTGACATAGGCCCCCGCCAGCACATGGGGAAGCTGGGAGGTGAAGGCGATCATCCGGTCATGATGGGCGGGATCGGTGACCGTGACGGTGCCGCAGCCCATATCTTTGGCCATTTTTTCCAGCATGGCCACCGCCCCGGGATGGCTGTCCGGCAGGGGAGTAAGGATATAGCTTGCGCCCTGGAACAGGTTCCCGTCGGCGTTTTGAAAGCCGCTTCGCTCTTTGCCGGCCATGGGATGCCCTCCCACAAAGTGCAGCCCGCGGGGCCGGCATATGGCCTCGCAGGCCTTGACAACCTCCCGCTTGACCCCGCATACGTCGCTGACCGCCGCTCCCGGCCGCAACCGGTCCCCCTGCTCCTGTAAAAAGGAAATCGCCCCGGCGGGGGGGAGGGCCAGGATCAGCAGGTCGGCCTGGGCCAGCAGATCGCCGGCCTGTTCCGGCCGTCGAGCGTCAATGCCCGCCGCATGGGCCAGCTCCAGGGTCCGGTCGTCCCGGTCCACGCCCGATACCATCCAATCCGCCCTCTTTTGCAGGGCCAGGGCCAGGGAACCGCCGATTAGGCCCAGCCCGGCGATGACCAGGCGACGCTTTGTGTTTTCCCGCATATGTTTTCCTCTCCGCATGAAAAAGTTTAAGAACCGCAGCCGGCGCCGAAAGGACCCCCGCCCGCCTTTATCCCTATGATAAATTCCGCCGATGGAAATGTCAAGCTTTTTCGCTTTAAACCGAAAAAGAAAAAATACAGGAAGAGGGCTTGACATTTGGAAGAAAAGCGGGTAAAATATTTCTCGTCTTCTGGATAAGCGGCGGACAACGCGCCGGGTTGGAACCTGCGGACGTGGTGGAATGGCAGACACGCTGGTCTTAGGAGCCAGTACCTTCGGTGTGCGGGTTCAAGTCCCGCCGTCCGCACCAGCGGCGCCGCGCCTGTGCGCGGGACCTGTTTTTTGAGCCGGCGGCGCGGGAGGCCGTCGTTTGGAAAAGTGCATATGCGGATTTAGCTCATCTGGTAGAGCGCCACCTTGCCAAGGTGGAGGTAGC
>DXVY01000088.1 GCA_019417145.1 Clostridiales bacterium | reverse complement strand
GGCCTTTGTGGGCGAGAACACCGCAACCTGCCAGACCGGATACGACGGCAGATATGCCGATCGGTTGCTGGAAATCAACGATGGGGTTTTGGATATAGACAACAGTTCTCGGTCTTGGACCGACTATCGCATGGACGACAAGACCTACCTCTATGACGCGGAGGTGGGCGTGGAACTGGATAAGGAATACACGGTGGATTCGGTGGCCTTTGCCTTCTTCGAGGACGAGGGATGTAAAGCGCCCGTTACCATCCGGGTCAAATACTGGAACGGCCGGTCCTATGCGGACGTGAGCCGGCAGGATAAGCTGGATGGGTTTACGGTCGGCATGAACACCATAACCTTTGCGCCGGTGCGGACCGACAGGCTGCTGTTTGTCATGGAGCATGTGGACGGCATGGCGGTGGCGATCAGCGAGATGTTCGTATACGAGAAACAGGTGAACCCGGAGAGCATCCGGATCCGGACTGAGGGGGATGTGCAGACGGTTGGTCTGGACCAGACGTTGCAGCTGTACATCGACACCCAACCAGACTACGCCAGCAATCGGAACGTAGAATGGACGGTGGAGGACGAGAACGGGAATCCTTCCGAACTGGCCCAAGTGGACGCCGATGGCATTTTGCGGCCGTTGGGCGTGGGGAAGATTGTGGTAAAGGCGTCCCTGCGCAGCGACCCGACCATCACGGCCAGCCTGGAACTGGAGATCACGGAGGCGGACATACCGGATCCGATTGTAAAAGGCGACCTGGATAAGGACGGGGAGGTGACCATCGCCGACGTGATGGAGGCCTGCAAGGTCATGGCCCGAGAGGCGGCGGGCACCGATCCCACGGACGATGAAATTGCCCGTGGCGACCTGGACGGCGACGGGGAGATCACCATCGCCGACGTGATGGAGATCTGTAAGATCCTGGCCCGACAAGGATGAGGATCCCCCTTAAAAAACTGCATACGCCTATCGCCTATTCTGATTATGCGCCGCCCCGGTCATTCTGGACCGGGGCGGCGCGCCTGTCCCACGACATTATGCATCGGAGGAGCAGGCATACCTTTGGCGAACGCCTTGACTTTTCTTCTAAGGTCAGTATAATTGACATATCAATAATAGATAGTGTCAATTGTTTTGCCAAAGGGGGTTTTTAAGTGGAGGCAACCTTTCATATGCTGCTGTACCGCGCCTTTCATGCCCAGCGCCATTACCTGCGTCCCTGTTTGGGGGAGGCCGGCCTGGAGGTCGGGCAGCCCAAGCTGCTCTCCTACCTTTCCGCACATGGTCCCTGCCGACAAAGTCAGCTGGCGGATTATTTTGAAATCGATTCGGCGGCCGTATCGCGCATGCTGGACTCGCTGGAAAAAGGGGGCTTTATCCTCCGTCAGACAAATCAGGAAAACCGGCGCTGCAACCGAATTGAACTTACCCAAAAGGGAGAGCAGGCCCTACATGTCTGGCAGGAACACTGCCGGGATATGGAGAAGATTATGCTGCGAGGATTTACGGACGAGGAACGCCGGCGGTTTGCGGACTACCTGTCACGGGCCCATCGGAATCTGCGCGCGCGGGAGGAGGGATCCCCGTGCGAGACCTGAAACGACTTCTCGGCTATTTAGGCCCATATAAAAAGGATATGATTATAGGCGCGCTGCTGGTAGGCGTCGAAACCTGCTTTGAACTGTTTATTCCCCTGCTCATGGCCGACTTGATCGACACGGGAGTTGCCAATCACGATATCGCCTATGTGCTGCAAAAGGGCCTGCTTATGGCCATATGCGCCCTTCTGTCCTTGGGTACGGGCCTGTTATATGCCCGTTTTGCCGCCCGGACGGCCTACGGTTGGGGCGCTCGGGTGCGGGAGGCTCAATTTGAACGCGTGCAAAAATACGCTTTTTCCAATCTGGATCGCTTTGAAACCTCCTCGCTGATCACGCGCATGACCACCGATGTGACGGTGCTGCAAAACGCTATCAATGGGGGCCTCCGCCCCCTTGTGCGCAGTCCTATCATGCTGATTCTTGGCGTGGGACTGTCCTTTTGGATGAATCCCGTGCTTGCGTTGGTTTTCGTGGTATGCGCCCCTGTTTTGGGCGCGCTCCTCTTTTTCATCATACATAAGGTTGCTCCTATGTACGGTCGCTTGCAAAGAGCGGTGGACCGCCTGAACAATGTGGTTCAGGAGGGCGTAACGGCTATTCGGGCTGTAAAGGCCTTTGTAAGGGGGGATTATGAGGAGGAAAAATTCGGGAGCGTCAACACAACGCTTATGCAGACCAGTCAAAAAACCTTTCACTACGCCGTGCTAAACCTTCCCGCCTTTCAACTGATCATGTATCTGTCCATTGTGCTGATCATGTGGTTTGGCGGCGGTATGATTTTGGAGTCCTCCCTGCAGGTAGGCGAGCTGACAGGCTTTTTAAGCTATGTCCTGCAGGTGATGAACTCCATGATGATGATTTCCAACGTCTTCCTTCTGCTCACCCGCTCCCTGGCCAGCGCCCATCGTATCAGCGAGGTATTGGATGAAAAGATCGCCCTCGAATCCCCGCCGAAGGCGGTAAGGGAAATCCCCGACGGCCGGGTGGAATTCCAGGGGGTATCCTTCAAATACAATTCGGACGCCGAGCAGTACGCCCTTTCCGATGTAAACCTGCGCATAGGCGCCGGTCAGACCGTTGGCATCCTGGGGGGGACGGGCGCGGCCAAAAGCACCTTGGTGCAGCTTATCCCCCGTCTGTACGACGTCTCCCAAGGCGCGGTCAGGGTAGGAGGACGGGATGTGCGGGAGTACGATTTGCAGGCCCTGCGGGACGCCGTGGGTATCGTTTTGCAGAAAAACGTTTTGTTTTCCGGTACGGTTCGGGAAAATCTGCTTTGGGGAAATCCGGACGCAGACGATCAGGCCCTTTGGGAGGCCTGCCGCGCAGCTTGCGCCGACGAGTTCCTTATGCAAATGCCCAAGGGACTGGATACCGACCTGGGACAGGGGGGCGTCAATATATCCGGCGGTCAGAAGCAGCGACTGTGCATCGCCCGCACCCTGCTCAAACATCCTCGCATCCTGATCTTTGACGATTCCACCAGCGCGGTGGATACGGTCACCGAAGAGAAAATCCGTACCGCCCTAGGTAAGCTGACCGATGTGACAAAGATCATCATCGCCCAACGGATCACGTCGGTGATGGGAACCGATCAAATCATTATCCTGGACGACGGACGGGTCCATGCGGTGGGCACCCACGCGGAATTGCTGGCCGGCGACCCCATCTATCAGGAAATCTATGCATCCCAGATGAAAGGGGGAGGAGCCAATGGCGGCGCGACAGCTTAGCGCGAAAAAGCCCAAAAACCTGCGCTATACATTGCATACCCTTTTGTCCTATATGGGACGCCACAGGTTCCTGCTGCTGGCGGTGGCGGCGCTGGTAACGGTCAGCGCCCTGGCGAATCTACTGGGAACCTATATGATCCGCCCTGTGGTCAACAGTCTCTCCGCAGGGAGCCTACATATCCTGATAAGGGGCGTGGCCATCACCGCCGCCATCTACTGCGTCGGGGTGATCTGTACATACGGATACACACAAATCATGGTAAAGGCGGCCCAGAAGGTCCTTTTCGATATCCGTCGGGATCTTTTCTCCCACCTGCAGACGCTGCCCCTGCGCTTTTTCGATACCCAGCGGCACGGCGATATCATGAGCTATTATACCAACGACGTGGATACCATTTCGGACGCCTTAAACAACAGCTTTGCCATGGCCATCCAGAGCTTTATCCAGATGACGGGGACCCTGATCATTCTCTTTGTGCTCAATTGGCAGCTTTCCCTGGTGGTGGTCGTGTGCTATGTCGTCATGTTCTTTTATATCCGATTCAGCGGCAAGAGAAGCAAGGCCTACTATACCAGCCAGCAGGCCAGTTTAGGCGATTTGGACGGGTATATAGAAGAAATGGTCAATGGGCAAAAGGTGGTTAAGGTGTTCAATCACGAGGCCGCAAGCCTGGAGACCTTTCGGGTTAAAAACGAGGCCCTGCGCCGGGCGGGAACCGGCGCACAGTCCTACGCGGCCACTATGGTCCCCGCGGTGGTGAGCATTTCCTATGTCAACTATGCAATTGTAGCTATCCTGGGCGGGATTATGGCCATGCGAGGGATGACCGATGTGGGCAGCCTGGCCAGCTATCTTATATTTGTCCGGCAATCCGCCGCCCCCATCAACCAGTTTACCCAACAGAGCAATTTTCTTCTGGCTGCCCTGGCGGGCGCCGAGCGTGTATTTCAGGCTATGGATCAGCCGCCGGAAATCGACGAGGGACAGGTAGATCTGGTCAGGGCTTCCGCGACGGAGGAGGCGTCCGGCGCAAGCCCATGGTTCTGGCAGCGTATGGACGGAACCCGGGCGCCCCTGCGAGGGGATGTGCGCTTTCAGGATGTAGATTTCGGCTATGCATCCGGACGTCTCATTCTCAAGGGCGTCAGCCTTTACGCCAAGCCGGGCCAAAAGATCGCCTTTGTGGGCTCCACCGGGGCCGGTAAGACTACCATTACCAACCTGATCAATCGTTTTTACGACGTACAGGGCGGACGTGTGCTATATGACGGCTTCGACGTGCGGGATATAAAGAAAAGTGCCCTGCGCCGCTCCCTGGGTATTGTTTTGCAGGA
This sequence comes from Clostridiales bacterium, assembly GCA_019417145.1. Taxonomy (GTDB): domain Bacteria; phylum Bacillota; class Clostridia; order Oscillospirales; family Acutalibacteraceae; genus Howiella. The sequence goes on along the minus strand of DXVY01000088.1, from coordinate 2,320 downwards.
TACCCATCTCTTTACCGGCACCATAGCGGACAATATCCGCTTCGGCAAGCTGGATGCGACGCAGCAAGAGGTGGAGCGGGCGGCCCGCATAGCCAACGCCGATTCCTTTATCCGTCGTCTGCCGCAGGGCTATCAGACCCCGGTGACCGCCGACGGCGCCAACCTGTCCCAAGGACAGCGCCAGCTTTTGGCCATAGCCCGGGCGGCCGTAGCGGATCCCCCTGTGTTGATTCTGGATGAGGCGACCTCCTCCATCGACACGCGCACCGAGGCCCTGATCGAAAAGGGAATGGATCGACTTATGGAGGGACGCACGGTTTTCGTAATCGCCCATAGACTGAGTACCGTTCGCAACGCGGACGCCATTATGGTGCTGGAAAACGGCCGGATCGTGGAGAGGGGCGACCACGAGGAGCTTTTGTCCCAAAGAGGCATCTACTATCGGTTGTATAACGGCATGTTTGAACTGAGTTGACCCGCAAGAGGGCCGCGTCCGATGATCCTAGGACGCGGCCCTGGATTTTGTGAAGGTTTTCGGTAAACGGCCAATGCCATTATTTTACCAAACCTATTGATTTTTTTGACCAAGGGTGGTATCCTTGTCTTGGGTTAGCTATAACTAACCAAAAGGGCGTACGTTATATTCTGTAGCAGTCGACCGGTTTGCCCATAGCACAATAGGAATTCGGTTCCGCCTCCAGGAACGCAAGCCGCGTTGTACGTGGCAACCCAATTCAGCGCACAAATCCTTTTTTTATAGATAAGCAATCGAAAGGAGGAAGACTATTATGATGAAATACACGGTTGCGGTGGACGGCATGCAGTGCGGTATGTGCGAGGCCCATGTAAACGACGCTGTTCGCAGGGCCTTTGCGGTCAAAAAGGTCAGTTCGTCCCACAGCAAGGGGCAAACCGTCGTCGTCACCGAAAACGCCATCGACCAGCAGGCGCTTACGGACGCCATTAACGGCACAGGGTATACGGCCGTTTCCGTGACCAGCGAGCCATATGAAAAAAAGGGTCTGTTTCGCCGCTGAGGGGAAGAGGGCAGAATGCCGCAATAAAGTGCAAAGCCGCCCCGCGCTGCCAGCGCGGGACGGCTTTACGGGTTTTCCCTTGGATCCAGGCGGGGAGAAGGTGCAAATCGGCTTAGGCAGACAGTCCTTTCGGCCTGCCCTTTCCTTTCTTTCCCGGAGCGAACGGTCCATGCAGAGCCCGCGCGGCAATCAGCGCAGTAATAGGGATGGACAGGGCTATGGCGATGCTGCCCGACAACCCCCTGACGATCTCCACCGCGATTAGGTCCAGATTGATCAGACCCAGATAGGGCATGGCGTACATGTAATAGATCAGGATGATATTCAGGCTGCTGCCCGTAAAGGCCAGAATCAGGGTATCGGTCATGGTTCCCATGATATCTCTGCCCACGTTCATACCTGAACGCAATAGCTGACGGCTGGTCAGGGTGGGGTCGATCTGTTTCATCTCATACAGGGAAGAGGCGATGGACATGGAAGTGTCCATGACGGCGCCCATGGCCGCGATCAGAATACCGGCAAAAAGCAGATCCCGGATTTGGATGGGGCTGTTGCCCGACACAAAGAGCAGCAGCTCGGCCTCCTCGGTGTTAAGGGTATCCAGATGGGAGGCCATGCCTATAAGGAAGCTGATGATCCCGGCAATCATAGTGCTGATGATGCTGCCTGCGGCGGCAATGGCGTTCTTTCTGCTCCAGCCGTTGAGCATGAGCAGGTTAACCGCTGTGGACACCACCACTACCACAGCCGCGGCCAATATGGGATTTACCCCTCGTATGATCATGGGCACCATGACAAAGAGGACGCACACCAGGGTGAAGGCCAGCGCTACAATGGATTTGAAGCCTTTGCTGCGGCCGAAAAGCAGGATGAACGCCAGAAAAAGGATACCCAGGATGTACAGGTAATTTTCCCGGCTGTAATTGACCACGCTGGTGGTTACAAAGCCGTCGTAGCTGGAGATGATCATTTCAGTTCCCACTTGAGCAGGCTTGTTGTTCACACGCTCCACAAAGTTGACTGCCGTGGTGCTGCGGCCTTTGAGCTCGCCTGTCAGGATTTCCAGGGTGAGCCATTGCTTGCCGATCTGGATATAGGGAAAATCCGGGTCGGGCCCCATATCCTCCTGGTCTACAGAAATGACCCGGGCTTTCTCATAGGTTACGCCGATTTCGGCGTCGCCCGGCTTTTCGTATTCCAAGGTGGTATTAAAAAAGAGGGTAAAGAGGGTGAAGGCAATGAAAAAGACGGCCCAACCGCCCCGGGCAATCCACTTTTTATGC
>DXVY01000087.1 GCA_019417145.1 Clostridiales bacterium | reverse complement strand
GAAATCCACGTTGACAAAGGTTTCCTGCAATTGTATAATTATAAACAATTATATTTCGCTGTCGACAGCGGGTGCGTTCCCGCGTAGAACGACGGCCGGTATAGGATAGGACGGGGGATGCAATGGCAATCGAGTTAATCGCTACAGGGAGCGCGCTCCCAAAGAGGGTTGTTTCCAATCGGGAGCTGGAGGGTATGATGGACACGTCCGATGAGTGGATCTATACCCATACCGGCGTGCGGGAACGTCATATCGCCGTGGAGGAGACCACCATCTCTTTGGGCACGCAGGCGGCCCGGGCGGCCATGGAGCAGGGGGGGATTTCCCCGGAGGAGATCGAGCTTATCATCTGTTCCACCGTCACCCCCGACAGCGAGGTCCCCGGATGCGCCCCGCGAATCCGCCGGAACTTGGGGATTGATAACAACGCGCCCGCCATGGATATTAACGCCAACTGTACGGGCTGTATCTATTCGCTGGCCACGGCCCGCGGCTTGATGGAGACCTTGGGGCTGCGAACCGCCCTGGTGATTGGCAGCGACGTGCTCAGCAGGATTACAAACTGGGAAGACAGGGGAACCTGCATTCTGTTTGGCGACGGCGCGGGGGCGTTTATTCTGCGGCGGTCGGAGCAAGAGGGGATTTTGGCCGTGCATATCGCCGGCCGCTGCGATGAGGACGATGTGCTGACCTGTAGCTGGCCCATGGGGGAGACTCCTTTTACCGGCCCCAGGGCGCCGGTGGACACCAAGCTGTATATGGACGGGCATAAGGTGTTTTCCTTTGCGGTGGGTGCTCTGATTGAAACGGTAGAGCACACCCTGGAAAAAGCAGGCATACAGGCGGGGGACCTGAAGGCCATTATTCCCCACCAGGCCAACGCCCGCATCATCAAATCCACCGCCCGGCGGCTGGAGATACCGATGGAACGGTTCTATATGAATGTAGAACACACGGGCAACACCTCCTCCGCCAGTATTCCCATCGCCCTGGACGAGCTGGCCCGCAGCGGGACGCTGCAATCGGGTGATTTGGTCCTTCTGGCCGGTTTCGGCGGGGGCCTGACGTATGGCTCCGCCCTTATCCGGTGGAAATAATCCAAACGTTTCGCTTATACCCTGTAAACGAAAAAGCGCAATATATTCTTTCCACATGGATGGATGGACAGACAGATAGAAAGGCAGTGCAACACTATGGCTTTTGCGACACGCGTAACCAAACTTCTCGGTACCAAATATCCCATTATCCAGGGCGGCATGGCCTGGGTGGCGGATTATCATATCGCATCGGCGGTATCGGAGGCCGGCGGCTTGGGATTGATCGCCGGGGGTAGCGCGCCGGCGGATTTCATCAGAGAGCAGGTCCGCAAGGTGCGGGAATTGACCGATAAACCCTTTGGCGTGAATATCATGCTCATGAGCCCGCACGCCGCGGATATCGCCCAGATGGTGCTGGAAGAGAAAGTGCCGGTGGTAACCACCGGCGCGGGAAATCCCGGCAAATATATCCCGGACTGGAAGGCGGCCGGCATCACGGTCATTCCGGTGATCGCCTGCGTCTCCCAGGCCATCCGGATGGAAAGGGCGGGGGCTGACGCCGTGGTGGCCGAGGGCACCGAGGCCGGCGGCCATATCGGCGAGTTGACCACCATGGCCCTGACGCCTCAAATCGCGGATGCAGTATCCATTCCCGTGCTGACTGCCGGCGGCGTGGCCGACGGACGGGGAATAGCCGCGGCTTTCATGCTGGGCGCCGAGGGCGTGCAGGTGGGCACGCGGTTTCTGGCGGCCGAAGAATGCAACGTGCATGCGAACTATAAGCAGGCCGTGCTGGACTGCAAGGATATCGGCACCACCGTCACCGGACGGACCACCGGCAGCCCCTGCCGCTGCATTAAGAATAAGCTGGCCAGAGAGATCGTGGCCATGGAGAAAAACGCCAAGGCGGACAAGGACGAAATGGAGCGGATGCTGACCGGCTCCCTGCGGGCGGCCGTAGTGGACGGGGATGATAAGATGGGATCCCTGATGGCCGGTCAGGTGGCCGGCATGGTGCATAAGATACAGCCTGCGGCCGAGATCATAGAGGAAATGTTCGCCGAGGCCGCCGCGCTTTTAAAGGGCGCGCCGAAAATCGCGGATGAAGCATGAGAGCGCATGCCACCCGAAAGGACTGATAGGATGAAAATCGCAGTGATATTTTCCGGCCAGGGCGCCCAAAAACCAGGCATGGGACTTTCTCTGTATGAAAACAGCCGGGCTGCGGCGGCTGTTCTGGATCAAGCGCCCGCCGACGTGCGGGAAGCCTGCTTTCACGGGACCGAGGCGGAACTGTCCCGCACCGAGGTGACCCAGCCCTGCATCTATACCGTGAGCATGGCGGGCTACGCCGCCTTGACTGAGGCCATTGGCGAAGAAAACGTGGCCATGACCGCCGGCTTTTCTTTAGGCGAATACGCCGCCCTGACCGCCGCCGGAGTGCTGGATTTTGCAACCGGCCTGGACCTTATTACCAAGCGGGGCCAATGGATGGCCGAAGCCGCCCGGCCGGGCGACGGTATGATCGCCGCCATCGGCAAGATGGATAAGGTTATGGCCTGTGTGGAGACGGCGGAAAAGGCGGGCATGATCCTGCCGGTCAATTACAACTGCCCGGGCCAGACGGTGGTGGCGGGTGAAAAGGCCGCTCTGGACGCCTTTTTGAGCGCTGCGGCTGCAAACGGTCTGCGGGCCGTGCCGCTGAAGGTGTCCGGCGCCTTCCATACCCCCCTTATGCAGCCGGCGGCCGAAAAGATAAGGGCGGCGCTTGCCCATATCAGCCTTGGCCAACCGAAAATGCCTTTATACGCCAACGTGACCGGCCAAGCGGCCGATCCCGCCGCGCTGCCCGAGCTGATCTATCGTCAGACCATGAGTCCGGTGCGGTGGGAAACCGCTATCCGCGGCATGCTGGACGCCGGCGCGCAGCTGTTTATTGAGGTAGGCGTAGGCACCACCCTGTGCGGCTTTATGCGGCGGATCGACAAGAGCGTAAAGACCCTTCATGTGGAGGATTTTGAAAGTCTTACCAATACCATATCGGAGGTTAAAAATGAGTTGTAAAATGTTAGAAGACAAATGTGCCGTGGTCACCGGTGGCAAACAGGGCATCGGCCGGGAAATCGCCCGGACCTTTGCGGAAAACGGCGCGGACGTGGCCGTGGTCGACATCAATCTGGACGGCGCAGAGGAGCTCACGGCCGAGCTGGAGGGCTATGGCGTAAAATGCAAATGCTATGCCTGCGACGTATCGGATTTTGAGGGCGTGGCCGCGCTGGTCAAAGAAATCGCCGCCGATTTCGGCCAGATTCATGTTTTGGTCAACAATGCCGGCATCACCCGGGACGGGCTGCTTGTCCGCATGAGCGAGGCGGATTTTGACAAGGTCATCGCCGTGAATCTCAAGGGCGCGTTTAATTTTACACGTCATGCGGGCGCCCATATGTTTCGTAAAAAGTTCGGCCGTATCATCAGCATTTCCTCTGTGGTGGGCATCGGCGGCAACGTGGGCCAGGCCAACTACGCGGCCTCCAAGGCCGGTATCATCGGTCTGACCAAGACGGCCTCCAAGGAGTTGGGGCCCCGCGGCGTCACGGTCAACGCCATCGCCCCCGGTTTTGTGCAGACCAAAATGACCGAGGTGCTGCCAGAGGACGTGAAGGCCAAAATGGCCGCCGCTATCACCCTGGGTCGTCTGGGCGAGCCGAAAGATATCGCCAACGCCGTTCTCTTCCTGGCCAGCGATATGGCCTCCTATATCACCGGACAGGTCCTTCAGGTAGACGGCGGCATTTCACTGTAAAGCAATGGAATAAACCGGCGGGATTCCCGGAAGGAAGCGCCGACAAAGATATGGAGTGATTCAGATTGCAGGATAAAAAACGGGTAGTTGTCACCGGCATGGGCGCGGTTACGCCCATCGGCCATAACGTAGAGACCTTCTGGCAGGGCATCAAGGACGGCAAATGCGGCATCGGCCCCATCACCCATTTTGATACCGCCGATTTCAAGGTGCATGTAGCCGCCGAGGTCAAAGACTTTGATCCCTCCTTGGTGCTGGATAAAAAGGAGCAGCGCCGCATGGACCGTTTCTGTCAGTTTGGCATGGTGGCCGCGGCCGAGGCGTGGGAACAGAGCGGCCTTTCTCCCGATACCATAGGGGAGAAGGAGCTGGCCGTTATCACCGGATCGGGGATCGGCGGCCTGCAGACCATTGAGGAGGATCACACCAAGCTGCTGGAGCGCGGCCCCTCCCGGGTGTCTGCGCTGATGATTCCCATGATCATCAGCAATCTGCTCAGTGGAAATATCGCCATTCGATATCAGGCCAAGGGCGAGTGCCATTGCATCGTCACCGCCTGTGCCAGCGGCACCCATGCCATCGGAGAGGCCTATCGCCTGGTGCAGAGCGGCCGGGCAAAGGCGGTCATCACCGGCGCGGCCGAGGCTACGGTCACGCCCCTTGCCATCGCCGCCTTCAGCAACATGAAGGCTCTGTCCACAAGGGATGATCCGGCAAATTGTTCCACCCCCTTCGATAAGAACCGGGATGGATTTGTCATGGGCGAGGGCGCCGGTATGCTGATCCTGGAGGAATATGCGCACGCTAAGGCGAGAGGCGCCAAAATCTACGGCGAGGTGGTGGGCTTCGGCTCCACCTGCGACGCTTTCCATATCACTCTGCCGGACGAGACGGGCGCCGGCGCGGCCGAGGCCATGGGCCAAGCCCTTGCGGACGCCGGTATTCGACCGGAGCAAATGTCTTACATCAATGCCCACGGTACCAGCACGCCCCCCAATGATGCTATGGAAACCACTGCCATTAAAACGGTATTCGGCGAGGCCGCTTATCATATTCCGGTCAGCTCGACCAAGGGCCACACCGGCCATATGCTGGGCGCCGCCGGCGCGGTTGAGGCCGTGGTATGCTTAAAGGCGCTGGAGGAGGGCTTTGTGCCTCCCACCGTCGGCTTGAAGGAGCCGGGGGAGGGGCTGGATCTGGATTATGTGCCCGGGACCGGCCGTGAGCAGCCTTTGGAATACGCTTTAAGCAATTCCCTGGGCTTTGGCGGCCATAACGGTACGCTGATTTTCAAGAAGGCCGAATAAGCCTTTTAACCCGGAAATTGTTTCTGTGCAGGCGGTCGTGAGGACCCGCCGTCGGAAAGGAAAGGTGCAATATGGATCTGAACGTCGTCAGTCAACTGATCAGTATGGTCAAGGCCTCGGGCCTTTCGGCGGTGGAACTGGAAGAAAACGGTTTCCGCATCCGCCTGGAAAACGATAATGTGGGCCTGTCAGCGCCGGTGCAAAGCGCGCCGGCCGCCACGGAGGCGGTCTTTGCGCCCGCCTCGCCCCAGCCGGTCTCCGTACCCGCCGCCCCGGCAGGACAACCCCAGGCGGCGGAACCGGCGGACGATGATTTCCTTTATGTCAAATGTCCTATGGTAGGCGTCTTTTGCTCCTTGGAAAAGCTGGGTAAAAAGGCCCTGCAGCCGGGGGACAAAATAGAAGCCGATATGGTTGTCTGCGCCGTGGAGGCCATGAAAATGGTCTGCGATGTGGAGAGCGAGGTAAGCGGCGTCTACGTGGAAACGCTGGTGAAGGACGGGGACCAGGTGGAGTATGGGCAGCCCCTGATCCGACTAAAAAAAGTGTAACGCAAAATCACAAAATATACAAGCCGGTAATCCTTATTTCCGGCCAAAGCCGTGCAGCCGTGCGGACCGCAGGTGCATGGGGGCCGTACGGCTAAAAGGAGTGTCTGGGAATGCTGAACAAGGAACAGATTAAGGAGATTATTCCGCATAGGGATCCCTTTTTGCTCATTGACGAAATTCTGGAGCTGGAGCCCGGTAAGCGGGCGGTGGGCAAAAAGTATGTGCGCGAGGATGAATATTATTTCAAGGGACATTTCCCTGATTATCCGGTCATGCCCGGCGTGCTGATCCTGGAATCCCTAGCCCAGGTGGGCGCCACGGCCGTCCTCTGCCTGCCCGAAAACAAGGGCAAGATCGCCTTTTTCGGCGGCGTTAAGGAGGCCAAATTCCGGGGCATGGTACGTCCCGGGGACGAGCTTCGGCTGGAAGCCGAGCTGATCAAGCTTCGCAGCCGGGCCGGGGTGGGCGCCGGAAAGGCCTTTGTAGGGGAAAAGCTGGTCTGCGAATGCGAGTTTATGTTTATGTTTGCGGAATAAGTCCGGGATCCGCCCAACGGGAGAGATTGCTATGTTCAAGAAGATTTTGATCGCCAACCGTGGCGAAATAGCCGTACGCATCATTCGGGCTTGCCGGGAGATGGGTATTGAGACGGTGGCGGTGGTCTCCGAGGCCGATAGGGATAGCCTGCATGCATATATGGCCGATAAGGTTGTCTGCATCGGCGGTCCGGCTTCGGTGGACAGCTACTTAAATATCCGCAATATCATGAGCGCCGCGGTTATCAACGAGGTGGACGCCATCCATCCCGGCTTCGGCTTTTTGTCGGAAAATGCGGAGTTTGTGGAAATCTGCCAGCGTTGCAGCATTAAGTTTATCGGCCCGGACGCCGAGAGCATCCGCCTTTTAGGAGACAAGGCCACAGCCAAGCAGACCATGAAGAAAAATAAGGTTCCCACCATCCCGGGGTCGGACGGTGAGGTCTCTAAGGTGGAACAGGCCCGCGAGCTTTGTGCGGAAATGGGGTATCCGGTGCTTATCAAGGCGTCTGCCGGCGGCGGCGGACGGGGAATCCGCCTTGTAAACGGGCCGGAGGAGCTGGATGCGGCCTTTGCCGCCGCCTCTAAGGAGGCGCTGGATTATTTCGGGAACGGCGGCGTGTATATCGAAAAGTATTTGACCGGCACACGCCATATAGAATTCCAGATTCTGGCCGATGAGCACGGAAATGTGGTGCATTTGGGCGAACGGGATTGCTCGATGCAGCGACGCAAGCAGAAGATGATTGAGGAGACCCCCAGCGCGGTCCTGACGCCCGCCC
>DXVY01000086.1 GCA_019417145.1 Clostridiales bacterium | reverse complement strand
TTATTTTCACTGACCCCCATCAGCATCACCGCGCCCTGGGGGTTTATATACCGGATGATGTCGTCGATGGCGTAATAGCTTCCCTCTCCCCCGGCGCATTCAAAGGCATGGTCCACCTGAAAATCCGCCGGCAGGCTGTCGGCCAGATAGGTTTCGTCCACAAAGGTGAACTGGGAGAGCTTACGCTGGTCCTTGCCCACCACCTTGATTTTGATTTCCGGGAACATGCGGGTCAGGACACAGCTGACGATATAGGCCAGGCTCCCGTCCCCCCAAATGCCCACGGTATCCCGCCGGCTGTGCGCCGCTATGGAAAAGCGGGTAGCGGCGTGTACCCCCACGCTGACAAATTCCGTTATGGCGGCCACATGCTCCTTGGCGCCGTTATAGGCCACCACCCGGTCCGGGGGCAGTTCCACAAATTCCCGCATGAACCCGTCGTAGCCGCTGGACAAAAACCGGGAGCCCTTGGCGTAATTCTCGTATATGATGCCGTCGTTCACCTCGGGGGGCACATTGGGGATCAGCACTACCGTCTGGCCGGCCGTAAAAGTGCCCGTGCGGTCGGATACCACCTGCCCGCAGCATTCGTGGATTAAGGCCATGGGCAGCTTCTGCCGCAGGACCTTGGCGTCCCGCTGGCCCAGAAAATACCGCTGGTCGGCATGGCAGATGGCCATGCAGCGGGGGCGGACAATCACGCCGTTTTCAAATCCCACCTCCTCGTATTTTACCGAGAAGGAGCGGGGGCTTACCAGCTGATACACATAGTTAATCAACAGCCATTCCTCCCACCATGGCCTGCGCGATCTTGTAATCGCTGACCGTGGTGATCTTCAAATTGGAAACCTCCCCCTGCACCAATTCCACAGGGGTATCCCGCACCACGCAGATCTTGCAGGCATCGGTCAGCAGCGCCTTTTCCTCCTGGGACAGGCTCTGGTACAGCTTCTTTAACAGGCTGATCTGAAAGCTCTGGGGCGTCTGCCCCTGATACATACGACTTCTGGCGGGAATTTCGGATATGCGCTTTCCGTCCTCCGACACCACGATGGTATCGGTGGCTCCCACCACCGTATCGCAAGCGCCGCAGCGAAGGGCGGCGTCGATGTTTTCCTCGATGATCCGCAGGGTGACGAAGGGGCGGACCGAATCGTGGGTGACGATGATATGCGACTCACTCTCTCCAAAGTCGGCCTCAATCTGATCCACGATATGAAAAATGGTTTCGTTCCGATCGCCGCCGCCGGCCACAATATGAATCTCGTCCTTCCGGTCGGGCAGGAACTTTTCCACCAGATCCTGCATATGCAGCAGCCAGTTGGGATGCACCCCTACATAGACGGCGTCCAGCCGGGTGCAGAGCAGGAATTTTTCCAGTGTATGCAGAATGATGGGCTTATCTCCCAACGGCAAAAACTGCTTGGGCATATCCGCAATATGCATACGGCTGCCCACGCCGCCTGCCAGTATGGCTCCAAATATCATAGGATTCATCCTTTCTGCCGCAAATGCGCCGGTTCTGCTTTATTGGATTTGCTTAGGCCTTACTTGTCCGCTCCGGTCGTACAGTAATACTTTCCCTTATAGGTTTTATAACTATGGTCCAAATCAATGAGCACCGCGTCGTGGTGCGCCACCTGTTTTTCCTTGGGGGGCAGCTGCATATAGTCCCCAAAGGCGATTCGGAGATAATCGTCGTAGCCCACGGGCAGCGGCATCTGTTCCCCCTCGAAATCCTTATACACAGCCGACTGGAAGGCCGACTTGGGATACCGGTTTTTCATATAGCCGGGGCCGGCGCACAGCTCGGTAATGCTGTCGCAGTCTTCGATCCTGTACCGGGTCATTTTCCGCTCGGCCATTTTCCATATCCGATAGCGCATCTTTTTTGAGGGAACCATCCCTAAGGCAATTTTACTCAGCACCCGCATGGAGCCGCCATGTTTTTCCGGGACTACCTGAGAGCAGTACAGGGAATACAGCAGCGCCCAGAAGACCTGCATCCGCCGCTTCATTTTGGACGACGGATAGCCGTCCAGGGGCAGTATATCCAACAGCACGCCATGGCACATATCCAGATGCGTCTGGTAGGGCTTGATAAAGGTGGTTTCCGCATCCCGTATGGTGACAAACAGCTCATGGTTCACTTTATGCTCGTCCGAACACTCCAGCACATACCGGGCGGTATCGGCCTGCTGGTTCCATAGCCGCTTCATTTTCTCGTAATCCTCCCGGGGCATAAAGACGTCCACGTCGTCGTCCCAGGGAATAAAACCCCCGTGGCGCACAGCGCCGATGCAGCAGCCGCCGCAAAAATAAAACAGCAGGTTATTGCGCTGACAAAAATCCTTGAAATAGAGCGCAAGCTCCAGGCTTTTCAGCTGCAGAGCCCGCAGCTGGGCCGGGGTCATCTGGCCGTCGGCCGTCACCGGCTCCCCAAAGGGTATAGCCGGCTCCGGACGGGCGGGCGTTTGCTTTTCCTGACTCATCATGCATACAGCATCCTAACTTACGGGGCAGCCAAATGCTTTATTGGTTGTCCTCTAATATTTTCTTGGCCAATCCCAGGGCCGCGTAAATGGTCTGATCCATATTGTAATAACGGTACTCGGCCAGACGGCCGGCGGGATACAGGTTGCGGCACTTGGCGGCCTCTTCCCTGTACCGGGCGTACAGCTCGTTATTCTTTTGCTGGGGGATGGGATAGTACGGGGTATTCTTCAGGTCATAATCGCAGGGGTACTCATAGGCGATGGTGGTGCCCGCACCTTCCCTTTCCTGTCCGGTAAAGTGCTTAAACTCTATAATGCGGGTATAGTCATATTCATTGGGATAGTTGACCACGCCGCAGCACTGGAACTGCTTTTCCGGCAGGTCCTTGTACTCGAACCGCAGGGAGCGGTAGGGCAGCACCCCCAGCTTATAGCCCAGAAGTTGATCCAGGCAACCGGTCCAGACCAGGGGGAAATCACAGGGCTTCCCCTCAAAGTACAGCCGCTCGCCCTCCACCTGAATCATGGGCAGGGCATCGGTGGACAGATGCAGCCGAATGCCGGGATGGGCCAATATTTTTTCAAATATGGGCGTAAAGCCGCCTATGGGCATGCACTGGAATTCGTCGGTAAAGTAGCCGGTCTCGTCCGTGACGCTCACCGGCACCCGGGCGCCCACGCTGGGGTCCAGCTCCTCCAGCTTTTTGTGCCACTGCTTTTCGGTGTAATGCAAAAACACCTTTTCATAGACGTATTCCGCCAGCCGCCGCACCTCCGGGTTCCCGCTTTCCTTTAGCTGGACGATGGGGACCTTGGCGCCGTATCCGTACTCGTCGATCAGCACCTGGCGAAGGCGGTCGGCCACGTCGGCGGGGAACAGGGTTTTTAGAGCGGTCAGGTTAAAGGGAATGGGGACCAGCGCCCCGTCGATACTGCCCAGCACAAAGTGCTTATAGGGAAAGAAGTCGGCAAACCGGCTGATAAACTCCATGACCTCCGGGTACCGGGTATGGAAAAGGTGGGCGCCGTATTTCTGCACAATCACGCCGTTTTCCGCCTTATAGTCATAGCAGTTGCCGCCGATGGCGTCCCGTTTTTCATAAACGTCCACCTGGTATCCGTTTTCGGCCAGAACCCTGGCGATGGTCGCGCCGGAAAAACCGGCGCCTACTATAACAGCTTTACCCATGGCGATCCTCCAGCAAGTTTTCTATCAAATGTAAAATCTTCAGATAGGACTGCGGCCGGTCGAACTGCTCTTCCGCTATCTGACGGGCCTTTTTTCCCATGCTCTCGGCCAGCGCCGGGTCCTTATAAAATTTCTCCACCGCGTCGGCCAGCACCCCGGCGTCCTCCGGTTCTATATTGATACCGAAGCCGTCGGCTTCCACCTTGGCGCGAAATTCCGGCGACACGCAGGTATTGATCATAGGCCGGCCGGAAGCCAGATAGTCCCCGATTTTGGTCACGATGCTCTGGGGCGCCTTGCGCACAAAGGAATTGACCGTTATATCCGATTTTTGCAGATAGGCGGCCATCTTTTCATAGGGCAGATACCCTACAAAAGTCACGTTGCAGTCCAGTCCGGCCGCCAGGTTCTCCAGCTCTTCCTTTAAGGGGCCGCCCCCCATAATCATCATGCGGATCTTGTCATAGCCCCGCTTCTTCAGCTCGGCGGAAGCTAGAATCATGGTTTTAATATCATAGCTGGTGCCGATGGTGCCGGCGTAGGATACCCAATATTCCCCCTCCGGCTTTTCGATTTCAGGGCCGTACTTGGCCACGCCGTCGTCGAATTCCCGGATCTCGTTGCCCACATATACGGTGGTCTTGGGGATGTCCTCCCGCCGCTTTTTAAACGGGCGGTCGGCGTATTCATCCGACGTGCCCACCACGCCGGAAACCAGGCTGTATACCTTTTCGGCGTCCCGGCTTAATGGATAAAACAGGATATCGCTGATCACGGGTATATCCAGCACCATCCGCATGGCCTCGGGCCACAGGTCGTTTACGTCGGCCACAAAGGGGATCCCCTTGCGCTTACAGTATTCGGCGGCCGCCAGGGCCACGTCGTTGGGCGGGATTTCCGCGTATATCAAATTGTAATCCCCATGCTCGTTTAGATACCGGGTAAGGTTCTGAGCCGCCTTTTTATGGCTGCGCAAGCGGCGGAGATCCACGTTTTTCTTATATCCCGGCTCCTCTATAAAGACCACACGGTAGGCTTCGTCCTGCTTAAAATTCTGAATATCCCGCTGCCGTTTTTCCCAGTGCTGAAAGGAGGAGGTGATCAGATCCACCTGGAACCCGTGCTGCACCAGAAAATCCGAAAGAAAGCGAAAACGAGTGTACCCCTTTTCGTCATGGAGCTTAACGCCCATGGTCAAAACCGCAATTTTTTTCATCTTACAAACCTCTCTTTTCATACAACTTGAGGGCGGAAGGCCCGGTAGATACGCCCCTCTTCGGAGCCGACCTATCGCAGAACGGCCAGCACGGTATGGATCATGATCCGAATATCCTTCCAAAAACTATAGTTTTCCAAGTAGGCCAGATTATACTTCATCTTGGCGGGAAGCACCTGCTCCACATAGGTCTCATCGGCATTCTCCGCTTCCGACAAAAGCCGTTCCTCGTCCTTATACAGGATACTGGTTTCCGAGGTGATGCCGGCGGGCAGCAGCAGGGTGGCCATCATTTCTTCGGTGTAATGCGCCGCATAGCGGGGAACCTCCGGGCGGGTGCCCACAAAGGTCATCTCCCCTTTGATCACGTTGAGCAGTTGAGGCAGCTCGTCCAGCCGCACCTTGCGGAGGACCCGCCCCACCCGGGTGACCCGGCTGTCCTGGTTGGTGGTGACCTGGCTGCCCAGCTTTTCGGCGTCGGTCACCATGGTGCGGAACTTGAAAATGCGGAATTCCCTGCCGTAGCGGGTCACCCGCGTCTGGCGGAACATGACCCCGCCCTTGGAATCCGCCTTGATGGCCACGGCCAGGATCAGCATGGGGATGGCCAACAGGATGGTCAGGATCAACGCCGCCACCAGATCAAAGCATCGTTTGAAAAAAAGGCTGACCCTCTTTTTGCGCAGGGCTTCATAATAGGGCCGAACGGCCTGTGTCCGCATAGCGGGGGGCAGAGCGTCCCACTTTTTCATGCACGCACCTCCGCCAAAGCGTTGTGAAAGGCCTTTATGACATAAGAAACTGCCTCGTCGGTCAGCAGGGTATGGAGCGGCAAGGTGATTTCATTTTTATACTGGTTATAGGCGTTGGGATAATCCTCGATGGAGAAGCCCAGATTTTTATAGGCCGTATGCATGGGCAGAGGCTTATAATGCACATTGGTGGCCACGCCGGCCTCGGCCATGCGGACAATCAGCTGATTTCGCTGCTCCACATCCATGCCGGGCACCCGGACGAGATAGAGATGACCGCTGGAGGCATAATCCTCCCCGTAGTGCCGGAGAACCTGCGCGCCGGTATCCCGGAGGCCCTCGTCATACATGCCGATGATCTGCTTCCGGCGGGCCAGAATGCCCGGATACCGTTCCAGCTGCGCCAAACCTATGGCGGCCATAATATCGGTCATATTGCATTTATAGGCGGGAGAAAGGATATCATACTCCCAGGCGCCCAACTGGGTTTTGGCCAGCGCGTCCTTGGACTGGCCGTGAAGGGAAAGCAGCATATACTGCCGGTACAGCTCCTCGTTGTCCACCCCCGGCATATCCCGCCAAACCACCGCGCCGCCCTCGGCGGTGGTCAGGTTTTTGACCGCGTGGAAGGAAAAGCTGGTAAAGTCGGCCCATTCGCCGCACATCTTCCCCTTACGAGACGCCCCGAAGGCGTGGGCAGCGTCGGCCAACAGGATGATCCGGCCTATGGCCTTTTGTATATCCCCCCGGGGCTGGAACAGTCCCCGCTTTTCTTCCACAATCTGATAAAGGCGATCATAGTCACAAATAACCCCGGCCAAATCCACCGGGATGATGACCTTGGTCTTCTCGGTAATAGCGGCCTCCAACTGGTCATAATCCATCTCATAGGAGTCGGGGGCGGTATCCACCAGCACGGGCGTGGCGCCCACATGGCAGATGACGCTGCAAGAGGCGGTATAGGTATAGGCCGAGGTGATGACCTCATCCCCCGGTCCCACCCCCAAAAGCCGCAGGGTCATTTCCATGGCGGCGGTGGCGGAATTGAGACAGACCGCCTTGGAGGTATGACAAAAAGCGGCGATCCGCCGCTCAAACTCCTTGGTTTTGGGGCCGGTGGTGATCCAGCCCGAACGTAAAGCTTCCACAACCTGCTGGATTTCCAGCTCGCCTACATCCGGCGGAGAAAAGGGTATATTCATGCAGCATAGCCTTCTTTACATAAAGAAATTTTCGGCCGGGCTCCCGCGCCGGCCCCTGTCAGCCAAAGCCGGCGGGGCAAAACGCACCCCCGCGCACCCTCAGCCCAAGCGGCCGGCGGCCGGCAAAAAACAAACCTAACCATAGGAAAAATATCCTATTAACCTGTATAT
>DXVY01000085.1 GCA_019417145.1 Clostridiales bacterium | reverse complement strand
ATGCTGTCGTCGCCGGAAGAGACCGAAGCCACCCGGGCGATATCCTCGGTGCCGGACACCTTTTTAGAATTGGCCACTACGGCCGCAACGGCGGCGTCGGTCGCCTTCTTAATGCCCTTTTTAACCACCATGGGATTGGCGCCGGAGGTAACATTCTTCATGCCCTCGCAGATCATGGCCTGGGCCAGAACCGTAGCCGTGGTCGTACCGTCGCCGGCCACATCGTTGGTCTTGGTGGCCACCTCCTTGACCAGCTGGGCCCCCATGTTCTCAAAGGGATCGTCCAGCTCGACTTCCTTTGCAATGGTCACGCCGTCGTTGGTGATCAGGGGCGCGCCAAATTTCTTGTCGATAACCACGTTGCGGCCCTTGGGCCCCAGCGTCACCTTTACTGTATTAGCCAGCTTATCCACGCCGGCCTGCAGAGACTTGCGCGCCTCTTCACCAAAAATAATATCCTTAGCCATAATGCCAACGCTCTCCTTTCCTTATTCTACAACAGCCAAAATATCGGCCTGACGCACAATGGTGTACTCCTGGCCGTCCACCTTCACTTCGGTGCCGGAATACTTGCTGGTGAGGACCCGATCTCCCACCTTTACATACATCTTGACCTCGTTGCCGTCTACGTTCCCGCCAGGTCCTACGGCCACGATTTCGGCCACCTGGGGCTTTTCCTTAGCGGCGCCGGCCAGAATAATGCCACTTTTGGTGGTCTCCTCCGCCTCGACCATTTTTACCACTACACGGTCGGCCAATGGTTTGATTGTCATAGCGATTCCTCCTTCATTATTTGAGGGGACTAGCAATACATCCCCAAACGTTAACGCGTTTAGCACTCTTGTACCCTGAGTGCTAAACTCTATTGTAATCATCTTTTCGGATTAGTCAAGAGGTTATGCGGAATTTTTTGGATTGTTTTAAATTTGTTAATAATTAAACGGTTTATGGGTCTAACGCAAGAAGCTTACGCATGCTTTTCCAAATAGTCCCCTGTATCCATCGGCGGATCCTTTATAACCGTTAAAAGGGTTATCCTGAAAACATCTTTCCGCTTACGCTGCCGCTGTCCGACCGCTGTGAGAGGGTGTCTGCAAGTACGCTTTTTGCGCCGGGGCCGGCATGGACGCCGGATCATACGCCTAGCGTCTACCTTATGAAGGGCGGCCGCACCGCCGGGTCCAGCAGATCCTTATAGGCGTACACCTTGCGGAAGGTATTGCCCATCATTTCCTTGCTCCTGTATAGCCGCAGCGCCTTCAGGTCGAAATCGGCCAGGTAGATATCCTCCGAGCGCTCGTCCGCAATAAAAATCGCGTTATCCTGGTCCCTGCCCGCCTCATCCCATATGATAGGACTGAAAGCACAGGAGCGGCCGGCATTTTCGCCGGGCGGATTGGCCATAACCACGCCGGTCATGTTCTCATACGCCCTTGTAGAAAGGGCCGCAAGCCGATGGCGCATGGAACCGCAGTCGTTGGGGACCAGGATGATCTCCGCCCCCTTCAGCATCAGCACCCGGGCGCTTTCCGGGTATTCCCGGTCGTAGCAGATCATGAGTCCCAGCTTCACCCCGTGAAAATCGCAAACGCGAAATGCCTCTCCGCTTTCCAGGCAGGCCTCCAGAGAAAAATCGCAGGTATGCACCTTGCTGTATTCCATGAGGATTTGACCGGTCTTGTCAATTAAAAAGGCGGTATTCCGCGGCCGTCGATGGCCCTTAGTAAAGGCTGTGGCCACAAGCCCCATTTTCAAAGAGGCGGCCTTTCGACAAAGGGTCTGGATCAGCGGATCCTCCCTGTCCAGCGCCTCCTCCATGGAGATGGGCAGATGATAGCCCGTGATAAAGCATTCGGGAAACAGGACCAAATCCGCCCCCATCTTCTTGGCCTGCTCCATAGCGAGCAGCCCCTTTTCCATATTTTCCGCGGGGCTGCGGTCAAATTTCTGCTGCACAACGGCGATGCACAATCTATCTGCCATAATCATCGTCTCCTTTTATTCTCCTTTTGCCATAGCCGCCCGCCGGCGGACACGGCCAATCATATACGCGGCGCTGGTCCGCCGCTTGTCAGGTTGGGCGGGTGGACTATGATGCCAAAGGGATCTGCTTTTGTAAAGTCGGATACGCCGCCAACCACACCGTTAGCAAGGGAGCGGACGGCCAACCGCGTACGCCTCGGTTCCATCCACTCTCCTTTTGGTCGCCGATTAGAGAAAGGGACCCGGCCGCCTAACGCAGCCGGGTCCCTGGGAAGCAAAGGCTCTCTATTATCCCCGACGTTTCCGGGAGACCAGCCACAGGGCCGCGCCGGAAACCAGCAAGGTTCCTATGGCCAGCGCGGGAAGGGTATTGCTGGTCTTGGGATTGTTGCTTTCATTCTGAGACCCGCCGCTCTGCCCTTCGCCGCCCGCAGAGGAACTGTCGGATGGGGCATTGGTTGAAGAATCACCGGGCTCAGTGGTATCGCTGGGATCGGTGGAATCATCGGGTTCGGTGGTATCGTCGGGATCACTGGGCTTGGAATCATCGGTTACACGGGAAGCCAGGAAGGTCTCCTGCGCATCGGACAGTTCGCTTACGGCAGTGGCGATGTCCTCTGCCGCCGACGCCGGATCGTCCAAGGCCGCCTGGGCCTTTTCTATCGCCGCGCGGAAGGCCTGGACAGCCGACTCCGGATACTGGCCGGGCGCACTGCCGGTCTCTGCCTGGTCCAGAAGGCCGCTTGCCTCCTCCAGCGCCTCTTCCAGCGCGGTTGTGTCAACCGGCTTGGGAAGGGCCTTGAAGGTAACCGAGATGTCGGTCACGCCCGTTATGGTCTTGACGGTCAGCTTGCCGTTTTCAAGGGTGTAGGCATTATTGGAGGAAATGGTAATGGTATCGACCTCATATCCCTCGTCCGGCAGGATGGTAAAGACCACATCCTCACCATTCTCTACAACCGCCGAACCAGGGGTTATGGTACCGTGCTCGCCGGCTGTGGCCGTTACATAATGACAGCCTTCAATAATCTGCTCCTCTTCCACCGTCACCTTGACCGTAGCGGTCAGGTTGTCGGGGTTTTCCACGTCCGCCAGGGCAAGGGCGCCGGTCAGGGTGTAATCCCCGGCCGTCAAACCGTCGTACGCTCCCTCTGCCCAGGTCACCGTCGCGTTGGCCTTGCTGTCGTCGCTCAGGGTGACCTCCACCTGCTCGGGCAGCTCCAGATTCTCAAAGGCGGTGCCGTAGTCCACGGTGATATCCGGGACGGCCGCCACCGACTGAATGGTAAGGGCCGGCTGGGGCTCTTCCTCCACCGTCACCTTGACCGTGGCGGTCAGGTTATCGGGGTTCTCCACATCTGCCAACGCAAGGGCGCCGGTCAGGGTGTAATCCCCGGCCGTCTGGCCGTCGTACGCTCCCTCGGCCCAGGTCACCGTCGCGTTGGCCTTGCTGTCATCGCTCAGGGTGACCTCCACCTGCTCGGGCAGCTCCAGATCCTCAAAGGCGGTGCCGTAGTCCACGGTGATATCCGGAATAGCCGCCACCGACCGAATGGTGAGGGCCGGCTGGGGCGTCTGTTTAAAGGTGACCGACACGGCGGTCTGCGCCGTAATATTCTTCACGGTTACGGTATTGTCCTGCACCTCGTATTCCGCCTGGGGCGCCACGGTCACCGTATCCAGTTCATAGCCCGACTCCGGCTGGAGGGTTAGAACAGCGTTCTGCCCGTGCTCCACGTCCTGCGTGGCCGGCGACACGGTCCCGTGCTCGCCCGCCTGGGCCGTGACGCTGTACGTGGCCGCCTTCAGGGTCACCGTCACGGTCACGTCCTGATCAGGCATCTGGAAGGCGTAGGCGCCGGAGGGCTGCTGATTGACCGTAATATCGCTCTGATCGGCGGCCTGAACCGAAACCGTATCCACGACCTTTCCGGTGGGTAGCGCATCAATGGTGACGGTGACCATCACGCCGGCGGCCGCAGTAGCAGCGGAAAGGGTGACCTGCGCGTCGTCCGGCTTTTGCAGCGTAATGGTGTGCTGCCCATCCTGGACGGGATCCAGGGCCCCCTGCTTGGCCAGCAGTTCAGACGTTGCGTCGTTGACCGCCTGCTGCGTTGTGGCCTGCGCCAAAGCTGTATTGGCGGCGGCCAACGCGGTCTGATAGGCCTGCCAGGAATCGGCCGACCAGTCCCCCTCTTTCAGATCGGCCCCGGAGGCAATCTGATCGTAAAGAGCTGTTTTATCCACAATCTTCCACAGCTGGAATTTGCCAATCATCAGGCTAGAATAAGCCGTCGCGTCGTTGCCCACATGAATGGTGAGCTTGCCGTCGCTCACCTGCGCGTAGGTAGAGAAGAGCGTCCAGACGTTTACCGGGGTTTGCGGAATCTGGAAATATCCGTCGGTCCCCTTATCCCCCGTATCCAGATCTATCCACATCTTCTTTTGCGCGGTGGTATTCTGGTTCAGCTTCTGGAAGGAAACGCCGTACCATCCGTTATCCAGACCGGTCAGCTGCTGGCTGATGCCCTGGAGGAAGTCGCCGTCGGCATTGTAAAAATATACGTTATTGCCGCCTACGCCGTTGGGCTCCTCATTGACGCCCACATAATCGTCGGCCAGCGCCGGGTCGTCCAGCGTCCAGCCATCCAGAGTGCCGGTGCCGAAATCGCCGTTTTGAATGGCATCCGAAACCTCCGTAATGGACAACAGGCCGTTGGAAACAATCAAGGCGTCCACATTCACATTGGCCACATCATTGGCATTTGCCCCGGCTTTAATCGTTATGACATTCTCGCCGGCCTTCAGAGGTACGGTAATAGCATAGCTTCC
The DNA here is from genome assembly GCA_019417145.1 of Clostridiales bacterium. Lineage (GTDB taxonomy): Bacteria > Bacillota > Clostridia > Oscillospirales > Acutalibacteraceae > Howiella. The sequence goes on along the minus strand of DXVY01000085.1, from coordinate 2,227 downwards.
CCAGGACTTCCAGCCGCCCGTCCTGGGACAGGGCATGATCAGGTTGGCGGCGGTTGTATCAACCGAAAGCTCCAGCTGCCGGTCGGTGGACTGGCCGTTGGTATACCGAAGCAGAACGACGTAGTCTCCATCCCGATGCACATTTGCATGGAAGGAGATGCCGTTGCCCTCCTGTCCAAAACCGGTTATGAAACCGTCACCGGAAAAACCAGCGTGTTCTCTATCGGTATTTCGATGCTCAGGAATAATTTGCGCGTCTTCCGCTTCATAAATCACGCTGTCGGTCACGGAAAAAGAATCGATATTGATAACGCCGCTGTCCGCATTCGCGCGCCGCATGAGCGTAATCTTGTTTTCACCGGCCTGCAATTCCATATTGAAATAGCTGGTGTTCCAGTTATCCCAGTTGTCTCCAAAGAAGGAAACCACCTGCGCGTTAGAGGCATCGTCTCCCAGATAAGCGGCCATGGTGGAGGCAGAGTTGGCGGCGTAACGGACGCCGATCATATAAGAACCCGCATGGGGAACCTGCACCGTAACGGCGGCGCCACGGTCGTTGCCCCCCTGGTCCAAATATGCAACGAAACCGTCGCCGGTATATCCGGAATGATCCCGCATGATTACCGCGCCGCCTAGCAGCTCGCCCGCCTCGGCCTCGTAAATCTGTCCCAGCGTCAGGTCATGGGGCGTATAGGACGCGGCCGGCTTAGGCGGGGCCAGATCGTCCTGGGCCGCAGCCAAGGCAGCCTCGGCCGCGTCTATCTCCGACTGCAGGGTGGCATCCGCCAACGCGGCCTTGGCGTCGGTCAATGCGGTCTGATAGGCCTGCCAGGTCTCGGCCGACCAATCCCCTTCCTTCAAATCGGCCCCGGAGGCAATCTGATCGTACAAATCGGTCTTATCCACCAGCCGCCAAAGCTGGAATTTGCCCACCATCAGGGAGGAACCGTCATTGCCGTCGATGGCCGTGTGGATCTTCAGATTGCCGTCGGTGACGCGCGCGGCCATACTGACCGGCCGCCAAATCTCCACGCTCCTTGACTCATCGGTTCCCGGATTTATCGTGCCGATAACATAGGGAAGGGCCGCCTGGCTGCCAACGCCCTCCTCCCCCACGACCAGCTCGGCCATTTGGCTCTTGGGAGGATTGTTGTTATTCTTTTTCCAGAAGGATACGGCGTACCAGCCGTTATCCAAGCCGGTGAGCTGCTGGCTGATGCCCTGGCTGAATTCCCGGCCGGCCGTCCACATATACAGGTTCTTGCCCGCCACATCGTTGGCGCCGTTGATACCGCTGAAGGTGGCCTCCGCATTGTCCAAAACCCAGTTGGCATAATCGGCCGTCTTATGCTCGCCCACAGGCTCATTGGCAAAATCGCCGTTGGGCACGCCGCCCTCCACCAGATAGGCGGCGAGCAAACGGTTGCTGACGGTCATGCAATCGATGTTGAGGCCGCCTTTGTTATCCGCCTCTTTGACCAGCTTAACCGTATTCTCCCCCGCGTCCAGAGGCAGATTCAAAACGGTCTGACTCCACGTGTCGTTATCCCAGGACAGGTTGTTTTTCGGGAACTCGACCTTGCGGGCTTCCGTCTCATCGTTGACATAAAGGTTCAGATCCAGGACGCCGCTTGTCTGGCTCTGATAGGTAAAAGCCACGGCATAGTCCCCTGCCCGGGGCGCGTCCACATGAAATACCAGCCCGTCTCCGTCCGTGCTGAAGCTGGCTATAAAGCCCCGACCGGAATAACCGATGTGATCGGTGGAAGGATTTTTGGCAGCGGGCAGGATGTCGGCGTCCTCCGCCTCATAGATCGTGCTGTCGGTCAAGGTGATGGAGTCGAGATTGACCACATTCTGATCTACATCCTTGCGGCTGATCAGGGTTATGTCGTTTTCGCCGGCCGCAAGCTCGATATTCATATAGGAGGTAAGCCAGGTTTTCCAGGGCTGGAAACCTCTGTTCTGCCACTCGGCCTGGCTAAAATACATGGTCTGCGCCTTGGAAGCGTCCGCCCCCGCGTACACGCCCATGGTAGAGGCCTGGTTACCGGCAAAGCGCACGCCCAGCATATAGCTGCCGGCCTTAGGCACCGACACCTTGATGGTCACGGCGCGCCCGTCGCCCCAATTCATCTGGTCGACAAAACCCCGGCCGGTATAGCCGATATGCTCGGTGGCGGGTTCCCGGGGCTCCTCCACCAGCCCGCCGTTTTCGACCTTATAC
>DXVY01000084.1:6535-7128 GCA_019417145.1 Clostridiales bacterium | reverse complement strand
TGCTGCTGCTCATCGTGGCCGGTTTCATCCTGGCCCGCACCCGTTTGGTAAACAATACGGGGGTGGATCAGATGGTCAACATCCTGTTCTACGCCGTAACGCCGGTGGTGATCATCGACTCCTTTTGCAGGGTGGAGTTCACACCGGATGCGGCTTTGTCCCTGGCCGTCATGGCCGGATGCGCTTTTGGCGCCCATCTGGTGGGAATTTTACTCAGCTGGGGTGTATTTCGGAAATGGGGCGGCGACGGCCGTTCGGTGCTGCGCTGTTCGTCCATATTTTCCAACTGCGGCTTTATGTCTCTGCCTTTGGCCGAGGGGCTTTTGGGGGCCAACGGGGTGTTTCTGGTATCGGTTTATGTGGCAGTACATAACCTTATGATCTGGACGGTGGGCTTGCGCCTTTTCACCGGCGGGAAAATGTCGGTGAAAAAAGCCCTGCTTAATCCGGGCGTCATCGGCATTCTGATCGGCCTGCCCATCTTCTTTTTCGGGGTGCCTCTGCCCGGAGCCGTTACGGGGGCGCTGTCCCATATCGCCAACCTGAATACGCCTCTGGCTATGGTGGTCATCGGCTGTTATCTAGCCGCCGCC
>DXVY01000084.1:1398-6525 GCA_019417145.1 Clostridiales bacterium | reverse complement strand
AGGCAGATCAGGGGCACGGCCGCCAGCCTGCGTCCGGAGGCGGGGGACAGCCGCCTGTGGGCGGCCATCGGCCTTCGTCTGGCGGCCGTGCCCCTGATCTGCCTGGGCGCTTTCCGGCTGTGCGGCATCACCGGCGATCTGCTCACCGCCTGCATGATCCCCGTCAGCGCGCCGGCAGCGGCCAATGTGGTTATGTTCGCGGCCAAATTTGGCGGCGATGCGCGGCTGGCCTCCCGTATGGTGCCCATCTCCACCATTGTTTCCATCGCCACCATACCGGTGATGCTGACGCTGGCCCGGCTGTAGCTATTAAAAGGAGCTGTAAGCTGGGACGCGCTATCTATTTGTCATGGAAGGGCCTGGAAGCGGGTTGTTGGGTAAAGAGAACGCATAACAAAACACGAATGGCGGTTTATACCGCCTTTCGTGTTTTTTCTTTATTTCCCATAGCCGTAGGGCAGAGATCAGACAGGCAGCACTTGTCGCAGTGCGCCGTGCGCGCCGTACAGACCGCCCGACCATGCAGCACCGTGCGGTGGCAGAAGTCATTGGACTTTTCCGGGGGCAGCAGCTCCCGCATGGCCCGTTCCACCTTGAGGGGGTCCTTGGTGTCCACAAACCCCATCCGGTTGCACAGGCGGATAAAATGGGTGTCGGTTACCACCGCGGGCTTGCCGTAGATATCCCCGCATACCAAATTGGCCGTTTTGCGGCCTACCCCGGGCAGGGTGGTTAGCTCCTCAATGGTATCGGGCACCCGGCCGTCGAAGTCCAGGAGGATTTTTTGGCACATGCCCACAATATCCCGGGCCTTGGTCTTATACAGCCCGCAGGAGCGGATGCAGTCCTCCACATCGCTGATTTCGGCCGCTGCAAAGGCAGCGGCGTCGGGAAATTTAGCGAACAGGGCCGGCGTCACCAGATTCACCCGGGCGTCGGTGCACTGGGCGGATAACCGAGTGGCGATGAGCAGCTGCAAGGGGTCCCGGTAGGTCAAAGAGCAGATGGCGTCCGGGTATTCCTTTTCCAGTGCCTCCACAGCCTTTCCGGCCCGCTCCTTCTTTTTGGCTTTCGATTCTCTCATATTATATCCCTCAATTTTAAAAAAACCGCCCGCGAGCTTTCGCGGACGGCTTTTGTGATGTCGATGGTACCTCGGTTAGCCGGATCAGGTGTACTCCGGATCGCATTCGCATTCGATATAATTCTTTTCTTCCCGTTTGCTGCCTACGAAACGATAAATCAGCACGGCCACGCCGGCGGCGACCGTGATAACGGCGAACAGGCCGACCAATACCCAGGTCAGAGTCTTCATCTTTTTCATTGCACAGGCACCTCCATGTTATATCATAATCAAATCGGCGCGGCCAAAGCCGCAAAATCGCTAAGGTTTCTGTTCCTATTGTACTCGTTTCGGTCTAAAATGTCAACTAGAGGGCCCTTTCCTTTTTTTCGTCGGCGGAGCGGGCGCTTGCCTGCTACATAAAGGGGGCAAATAGATGCAGGACGCTTTGTTTGAGTCGTAACCGCAGAGGCCGTTTTCTCCATTTGTCCAGCCGGATCTCCTGCGAACGCGCCATGATTTGCATAACATCCTGTTTGATGTCGGCCACTACGTCCATATTGCTGATCCAAGCGCCACATTCAAAATGAAAATAGAAGCTGCGAAAGTCCATGTTTACCGTGCCCACCGTGGCCACCCGGTCGTCTGATACGAAAATTTTGGAGTGGATAAATCCCGGGGTGTATTCATAAATGCGAATGCCTGCCTCTAGTAGCTCCTCGTAGCTGTATTGGGTCACCGGATGGACATACCACTTGTCCCACACCTTTGGAGTGATGATTCGCACGTCTATACCCGACTTGGCCGCCAGACAGAGCACCGTGGTCATTTCGTTGTCCAGGATCAGGTAGGGCGTGGTGATATACACATAACGCTGGGCGGTGTTCAGAATCTGCATGTACAGCTCCTCAGCCGGATTTTTGTCGTTGAGCGGGCCGTCGCAGTAGGGCTGCACGAATCCCTCGGAACGGACCGGGGCGGCGACCAGGCAGGGGCGCATATCCATACGCCTGCGCGTGGTGAACGACCACATGGTGCAGAACATGGCCAAAAAGCTGCGCACCGCGTCCCCTTTGAGAATGATGCCGTTATCCATCCAGTGACCGTGGACATGCCAAAGATTCACATATTCGTCGCCGATGTTGAAGCCGCCCGATATGGCCGTTTTCCCATCGATGATGACCATTTTCCGATGATTTCGGTTGTTCATAAAAAGATCTAGGGAGGGACGCAGGGGATTGAATACGGATACCTTGATTCCCTCCGCTTTCAGACCCTTGGCAAATCCCCGGAATTGCCGCGCACAGGACCCAAAGTCATCAAAAATTATACGTACGTCCACGCCGGCCGCCGCCTTGCGGGAAAGAATCCTGTGGACGCTGTCCCACATTTTTCCCTGGGCCAGTATAAAAAATTCTATAAATATATAGTGTTCCGCCCGCTCAAGCTCCTCCAGCAGCCGCGGCCAAAGCTTTTCCACCGGCGAAAAGTATTCCACAGACGTGTTGCTATAAACCGGAAAACCGGATTCTCGCCGCAGGTAACGGGATTGGCGGGCGTGAAGCATATCCACAAATTCCAATCGGGATTCCACCGCCGGATCCTGCCGAAAAAAGCCGCGGGTGGATTTTTCGCAGGCCCGCATCCGGCGTTTTAGGTGAGGAAAGACTCGACCGCCTCCCCAGAATAGGTAGATGAGTCCGCCTACCAGGGGGAAAATCAGGATAAAGAGCACCCACATGATCTTGTAGCTGGGGTTATTGCGTTGGTTCACTACAAAAATAACCATGGCTATGCTGATCGATTCAAAGCAAACATATACCCATAAGGCCTTATCCGACAACAGGTAGACCGAGACAACCAGCACGGCCAGTTGAACGAGAATGAGCAGGGCAATCAAAATCACCCGTACCGGCAGTTTGACGGCGCGCTTGTGCTGTTTTGCCATTTGGGTCCCTCCCTGCTGATTTAATCGGTTGCAAAATAAAAGCGACGGCGCTCCGCCGTCGCTTAAGGCTTTTCTATCCAGACGGGCCGCGCAGGCACGGATGCGGTTGATAGGTCGCTGTAGGTATACTTAATGTTCAACTCGCCGGTCTGCTCTACGCCGTCCGTGAGAAAACGTCCGCCGATGGAGCTGGACAGCTCAATTACACAACCGCTGGCGTCCGAACGGGCCGTACATACGTTATAGTCCAGCTGAAAGGTCGTTTGTTCAAAATTTAGACCATATGTCTCCCCCTGCAGTAGTTCCATAACCTGCTCTTGGCAGCTTTCCGGGTCAAGGGTGAGACTATAGAGCATATCCGAACCGGCGGGCGAGATATCTACGCTGCGGATCATCCGGTCGGTGAGATGCAGGTAAAACGCCGGGATGGCGTCGGTGCTCTCGGCTTTGGCGCTGGTTACGGCCTGATCCCTATTGTTGGCCGCGTCGGCCGAGTCCTCCACGGTGGATTGGGTGTAGAGAATACCGTTTTCCAAATAGGTGTCGCTAATCTCCAGGCCCCGGGACTGGGCGGTAGCGGTTTTGTAGCTGGCCTCCAGATGTCCCAGCTGCACAAGGCCAGCCTCGGTCTTGGCCGACTGGAGCGATTCTGAAATGTTCGTCAGCTCCACCTCGCCCAATTGAAGTGAGCGGGTGACATTGCGGCAAAAATTGGTCTGTGCGTTGGTTGATTGCAGCGCCTGGAGGAGCATCTTCCGGACCGAGGGAATATCGGATGCAAGGCCGGCGTTGGCAGAGCTTGTGGGCGCGCTGGTGGCCGGCGTCGAATATGAAGGCTGCGGCACCACGGATTGGCTGGAATAAAGAGAATAATCCTGCGCTGTTAAGGCGGGGTTGGACACGCTCTTTACCGACTCGTTGCAGCCGGACACGAGAACAAGCAGCAGGCTCACAAACAAGCCGGCAGCTGCCATTCGTATGCGTGTATTCATTAAGAAGAAGCCCCCTTTCCCTATAAAGAAGACAACAAGAAGATACCGCACATAATACTACATTATTATACCCCTATGCTTTGGGCGTTTCAAATTACAATGTTGTAACCCGCTGCTTCATACCGAAAGGCCCTTTGTACACAAGCAGTTCCGGATCTTTTTACTTTGGATAGGCTTGCATAAAAGCAAACGGCGTTTGGCGGAATGGAAAGTGAAATTTGTCAAAATGCGGATTGACTTTAATCTGCTACTATGCTATCATACTGCCATAGCAAATATTTGTATAGGGGTGTTATAAAAATGAAAAAGATTTTGGCGGCCGCCTTGTCTGCGGCTTTGTTGATGACGGTGGGTCTGGCCGGTTGCGGACAGGCCAATAAGGATGCAAAGTATGTGATTTTGGACGAGCCGCTGGCCGACGAGGAGTATGTGATCGGCTTTCGCAAGACGGATGTGGCCCTAAAGGAAGAGGTAAATAAGATCCTCAGCGATTTGAAGGTCGACGGATCCCTGGGGGAAATCAGCACCAAGTGGTTCGGATCGGACGTGACCACGGTGTCTGAGACCTATGAAAAGGCCGAAACCACCGACGACAGTCTCCAAAAAATCAAGGACAAGGGCGAGCTGGTGCTGGGCCTGGACGATTCCTTCCCGCCCATGGGCTACCGGGACGAGGATCAGAATATTGTGGGCTTTGACGTGGATGTGGCCACCAAGGTGTGCGAAAAGCTGGGCGTGGAGTTAAAGCTTCAGCCTATCAAATGGAGTTCCAAGGAAGTGGAGCTGGATACCGGCAACGTAGACTGCCTGTGGAACGGCTTTACCAAGAATGACGAGCGGGAAGAGGCCATGAGCCTATCTGTGCCCTACATGACCAACCGTCAGGTTGTGGTCACGATGGATAGCAAAGGCGTCTCCTCTCTGGCCGACCTGGAGGGCAAGGAGTTGGTGGTCCAGGGGGGATCTACGGCCGTGGATGCATTAAACGAGCACCCGGAGGTCAAGGATACCCTGAAAGACGGCCGTGCTACCGAGGTGGATGACAATGTAACGGCTCTTCTAGACCTGAAGACCAGCAGTGCGGCTGCCGTGCTTATGGATGAGGTTGTGGCGCGGTACTACAT
>DXVY01000084.1:0-1388 GCA_019417145.1 Clostridiales bacterium | reverse complement strand
AAATAAACCGACCATACATTGATGAAGCAAAAGCGGGGGATTTCCTTTGGAGATGCCCCCGCTTTGAGTTGATTCGGCGGGCTACGGCCAGCAGATTAGGCCATTGAAAAAACCCCGGCCGATCGGGGATACGGAGGATAACTATGACCCTGGAAGCGATATGGAAGCTGATCGTGCAGATGCTGCTGGACTGTAGGGCTACCTTGGGGCTGTTCGCCATGACCGCCCTTTTCGCCCTGCCCCTGGGGCTGCTGGTGGCCTGCGGCCGCATGTCCCGGTTCAAGATCATCCAGTGGCCGGTGCGGGCCTATCTGCTGATTATGCGAGGTACGCCCCTTATTTTGCAGCTTATTTTTTTCTATTATATGCCCTCCCATATTTTCGGATACAGCCCGCCCCGGTTCTGGGCGGCGGTGCTGGCCTTTTCCCTAAACTACGCCGCCTATTTTGCCGAGATCTACCGAGGCGGCATTGAGGCGATACCGGTGGGACAGCGGGAGGCGGCCAGCGTCCTGGGCTTTTCCCGAGGACAGACCTTCGGCCGGATCATCTTACCTCAGGTTATCAAGCACATCCTGCCTCCCATGGGCAATGAATTTATGGTGCTGGTAAAAGACACCGCCCTGGCCCAGACCATTGGCGTTATGGAAATTTTTCGGCTGGCCTGGACTACGGTCTCCTCTTCTACCTCTCTGCTTCCGGTCTTTATTGCCGGCGTGTTCTATCTGATAATGAACGCCATCGTGTCCAAGGGCTTCTCCATAGCCGAAAAGAAGCTGGACTATTACAAATAACCCTGGCCTAGGAGGAATAGCATATGGATAAGCAAACAAAAGCGCCCCTGCTTACCATGCAGGATATTTGTAAATCCTTCGGCGGGCTGGAGGTATTAAAGGGCATTGACCTGACCGTTTCCCAGGGGGAGGTGGTGGCCATTATCGGTCCATCGGGGTCGGGAAAATCCACCCTGCTGCGCTGCGCCACCCTGCTGGAGCGCATCGACCGTGGTGCAATAGCCTACGGGGAGCTGACCATGGCCAGGGGGGCCCCTGCGGTTTATGCCGACAAGCAGACCTTACAAAAAATCCGCACCCAGTTTGGGCTGGTGTTCCAGAATTTCAACCTGTTCCCCCATTTTTCCGTCCTACGCAACCTGACCGAAGCGCCGGTGCGGGTGCTGGGACAGAAAAAGGAGGAGGCCGAGGCCAACGCACGCCGGCTGTTGGAAAAGGTAGGGCTTTCCGACCGGGCCGACGCCTATCCCTACCAGCTTTCAGGCGGTCAGCAGCAGCGGGTGGCTATTGCCCGGGCACTGGCCCTAAGCCCCGGCCTGCTCTTTTTTGACGAGCCCACCAGCGCCCTGGATCCTGAGCTGACCGGTGAGATTT
>DXVY01000083.1 GCA_019417145.1 Clostridiales bacterium | reverse complement strand
TCGGAGATGTGTATAAGAGACAGACCCAGACCATCAAGTCCAGCGACGGCAAGTGGACGATTGCTGGGAATCCGTCTGTGGAAGACGTGACCACCAGAGATTATGAGAAAAATACGCTGGAGCTGGGCAAGGCTTTGGAAATTGTGCTGCAGCATGCCGAGGCCGCCATGCAGGTGACCCTGCGGTTTGAAATCTACAATGGGACCGCCGGCATTCGATATCAAACCTTTATCAAAAACCTGGGAGACAAAAAGATGGTCATTCCTGCGTCGGATGTCATTTCGCTGGATTTGCCTAACGACGCCCACTATCTGCACTATGTAAACGCCCGGACCAGCAGCTCCGGCGGCGCCGAGAACGCCACCTGGAAAACCACCACGGGCAGCCTGCATTTTGAAAATAAGGCGGGCAACCTCAACGGCCGCAACGCCCTGTGCGTATACGAGTCGGGGGACGGTTGGTGGATGATGCCCGAAACCAACTGGCGGACCCAGATCGGTCCGGAGGAATATGGCGATACCCCGTCTAAAACCAACACCAATCCGGAGTTTGCTTCCGTATCCTGCTGGGATGAGGAAACGGAAGAACAGGTTATGGTGCGCACCCATCCGGAGAGCGTGCAGCTTACCCTCAAGCCGGATGAGGAGTTCCAGTATATCGGCGTAAACCTGACCGCCTTCAAGGGCGATGTGGTGGACGGCAAGATGGCCGCCGAGGAGCATTTTCGGCTGCGCTTTAAGTATCACGACACCACCGCCATTCTCAATACCAACGACTGGGATTACAATTCCAAGAGCACCTTTGAGTATATGCGGGACGTGATCATTCCCCAGGCGGTCAAGGCCAATGTGGATATGGTCATGATCGACGACCTGTGGAACGTGAACGCCGACGGAAAATTGGATCGGGACAGCATCATTGCCGCCCCTAAATTCAAAAGTCTGTCCGAGCTGGGGCAGATGATCCGGGACAACGGCAAGATGTTTGGCATTTGGTATTCTCTGACCGGCGACGGCCATAACAAAGGCCGGGACCTGGCTGATCCGGATCAGTGGTATGGTAACGAGGCAGAGGGGATCGTGGGCAAAAAGGAACAGATCGAGACCCTCATCAACGAATACAAGATGGATCACCAGATGATCGATCTGACCGAGTTCTGGCAGAACATGGAGGAGACCGAATATTCCTCCCCCTGTGACAACGTCTATCGGAAGAACGCCAACGTCAACAGCTGGCTTAACGAGCTGGTTGCCGAATATCCAAACTATTTGGTTAAGCTGACCAACGAGGTGGACGTGTATCCCACCCAAGGCAACCGGGCCTGCGGCCTGCTGCACATGGTAGACAACGGATGGGTGGTACATAACGCCGGCCTGGAGGGCGGTATGAAAGCGGGATCCAACGCCTTTGGCTTCCTGCCCTTAAATTCGGTGTATTCCGGCGGCGCGGTTGAGGGTTCTATGGCCGTGTACTATCATTATATGTTTGCCCGCAATGTCAAGCTCAATACCGATCCCGGCGGCCCCACCTGGACCGACCGGGGCGTGGAACTCATGGCCACCTTTAACAATTGGCGCAAGGGCAGCCGCATCAAAGAGCTGACCGATAATGTGGTCACCCGTCCTACCTACCTGGGCGAGGGATGGGATTCCAACGACGGGGCCGATTGGATTTCTAACGGTATCAACGGTCCCTATGCCTGGATGTATGTAAACGACGACCAGTCCCGCGCGCTTATGCTGGCCACCTCCTACACCGGAACGGCCACCCAGTTCACGGCCGATACCCGTTGGCTGGATCCTTCCAAAAATTATTTGGTGGCGGATGTGACCTTGGATGATACCGGCAGCTTTACCTACGGCTATAAGGGCCTTTACACTGGCAAGCAACTGACCGAGGAGGGCTTCTCCGTTGATTTGACCGAAAATACCTCCGGCGGTAAGGCCTTCTGGTTTGAGGCCGTGGGTGAGGATGCTATGCAGGTGGTCTATGCCGACGAGAAGATCGAGACCTATGAGACCTCGGCTGAAAACGGCGTTTTATCGGTGGAGCTGACCGGCCAGCCTGATGCGGCGGCCACCCTGATTGTGGCGGACGCCGAAAACAATACCGGCCGGGTGGTCACCATCCAGCTGGACGATTCCGGAAAGGCCTCCCTGCGCATACCGGCCGATAAGCTTTACGCTCCCCAGGGCACCGATGTCAATCTGGCCAAGCCGGTGCGTGTGGAGTTTGAGGATTGGTATAAATCCGGCGCCATTCAGTCCTCCCAGGGCGTAGTGGTAGCCGCACAGCCCAGCGACGACGCCGGACGCGTAGGCGCCAGCGGTAGCGACTATCGGTCGGTCTCTTTCCAGAATGCCGGCGACTGGGTAGGCGGCACCCTGCCTATTCCCGCGGCGGGCAATTATAAAATTACGGTTGGCTTCAAGAGCCATGAGAATACAGGCAAATCGGGTATCGGTACAGCAGACGCACCGTCCGGCGATATTGTGGACATGTCTGACAATACCATCTATACGCCCAATACCATGTATACCCAGTCGACCGAAGTATCCTTTGATGCGGCGGGAGACCAGCTTATTAAAATATTCTGCGTGGATAAAGGCGTGAAAAACAGCGCCTCGGTGGGATATTCCCTGCGCATCGACTATGTGGAATTTACACCTATCTTTTCTGAAGACCCCACGGTCCTGGAGGCTGAAAACATGCTGGATCGCATGACGGCCACCGGCTCCGCGCGGCTGGAGAAAGCGGATGCGCAGCAGGCCAGCGGCGGCGGTTTGGTCCGGTTGAGCGGCGCGGTGGGATCCGCCACCGCAACCATGCCGGTCCAGATCCAAGCCCCCGGCACCGTACGGCTTACCCTGCAGTATCAGGCAGGTCCCGCGGCGCCAAAGCTCCGGATTACCGACAGCGACGGGCTAATGGATATGGTTATTGACACCTATGCCGCTTCAGAATCTATCCTCACGGCCGACTTGGGCGAGGTGGACTTTGCGACTGCCGGTGAAAAGGAAATCTATTTTACTGTAGCCGGCCACAATAAGGCCAACAAATCCGAGAGCTATACGGTGGGGCTAGACGCCCTGCAGATGGTGGCCAGCTCCGGTGTTTTGGCCCAGGAAAACGGCGCGGTCTGCGGCGTGGGGGACACATTGGATCTGTCCGCGGTTATAGCGCCCAGCCATATGCTGGAAGAGTATTTGACGGCCGACAGCCTGCGCTGGGAGGTATACAGTGAGACGGCTTTCGACGTGGTCGAGGTGGATCAGGCCGGCAGCCTTTCCGCCAATGCGGAGGGTACGGCTGTCGTGCGTGTGAGCAACCGGTACGCACCCGCAGCCTATGCGGACTTTGTGGTCACCGTATTGCCTGCGGACGTATCGGACCAGGTGAAAGATGCGGCCGCGGCCATCGTCAGTCTTGGAAACGCCGTGCCTACCCAAGCGTTTTCCGACGCCCTTGTCCGGGCCGAGGCCCTTTACAAAGCATTGGACGATACCCAAAGGGAGCAGCTTTCCGGCGCTTATCTGTTGCAGGCGGCCCGGGTCGCCTATGATAAGCTGGCGTCCGGTTCGGATCAGGCGGAGCTGCTTGCCGTCCATTATTTGGAGGACCTGGACTATACGGGACAGGGAGCTATAAACAAAGGCACCTGCCCCAGCGGCTCCCACAAGATTCAGTTTGCAGAAAATGGCGAAATCTATGCCCATGGCCTGGGTTTTGAACCTCCCGATGGCTACAACGGCGGCCTTCTGGTCCCCATTCCCCAGGGAATGGATACCTTTAGCGCCCGTGTGGGCGTGGACTGGGCCATGTCTCAGAACAATGAGTACGACCAGAAAAACCAGCTGATCTTCTACGTAGACGGCAAAGAGGCCGCCCAGACCGGCATACTCAAGAGCAATTACGTCAACGGCCAATGGGTGGACACCTATGTCTACGATATAAAAATCGAGCTGGAGGAAGGCGCGCAGTGGCTCTATATAAAAAATATCATCGGCGATCACCGCAACTGTGACCATATTCTGCTGGCCGACGCGCAGTTTGCCAATCAGGCGGCCGCCAAGGTAGAGGCGTTGATTCAGGATATTGCGCCCGACAATGTCAATCTGGAGCATTGGAGCGATCAGACCGCTGCACAGATCCGTGCGGCCGAAGAAGCCTATATAGCGCTGACTGCCGAAGAGCGAGCGCTGGTCACCCGCTATGACGCGCTTATATCCCATCGGCGCACCCACGCCGGATTCGGCCGGCTGGAGCTGTCCCAAGACGAGCTGGCCAGAGTGGACGCGGTTGACGCTGCGATTGGCGCAGTACAGACAGAGGGTCAGAGAGCGGTTTCTACCGTTGCGCTGGCTGAAGCTGCCGCCCAGGCTTTTGCGGACTTGGGTGATAAGCTCCAGAATTATGTTGCAGATGTTTTCCGCCTATACGAAGCCCAGTGGTGGATAGAGGATAACCAGACCGACCTGCAGGCGGCGCAGGCGGTATACGACCGGATTGCCCAGTTGCCCCAAACGGTCACCCAGGCGGACGTTGAGAAGGTGCGGGCGGCAAGGGAGGCCTATGAAGCTCTGTCCCCGGACCAGCAGGCGCTGGTGGACAATATTGCGCTTTTGGAGCGCGCCGAGGATCAGATTGGGCAGGAGATCATCCTGCCCGGCGACCTGGACGACGACGGGGAGGTGACCATCGCGGATGTGATGGAGGCCTGCAAGGTTATGGCCCGGGAGTCGGCGGGAACCGATCCCACGGATGAGGAGATCCGACGGGGCGACCTGGACGGAGACGGCGAGATTACGATAGCCGACGTGATGGAAATCTGCAAGATATTGGCCAGAAGGTCATAGGAAACGCGGGCTCTGGAAAAAGTCCGCGGTATAGGGCGACGCAGCCAATTGGCTGCGCCGCCCTTTTGCTCTGTCCGCCTTGGAGCGTCCCGCACTTTCCATTCCCCGGACCTGCCCGCGCCCGGCTTGCCGGGCGGCCTATGAAAGACTGCCGGAAATTTCCGCCCCGGCGGGAGGGATTTTGGCGGGGGGAAATCTTGCAATGGAAGTTACAAAGTGCTATACTATACAGAAATATGCAGGTTTTTGAAGGGAGGGTTCGAATCATGGCGCGGGGCTGGACGGATATGTTGGATGGGTGCAGGCGTATCACCATTATTTGTGGGTACTACGGCTGCGGTAAAACCACCTTTTCCCTCAACCTGGCCCGGCGGATGACCGATACGCCTCTTACCCTGATCGACCTGGATATTGTCAATCCCTACTTTCGTTCCTCGGACTACGCCCAGGAGCTGGAGGCTGCGGGCGTGCGGGTTATCGCCCCTAATTTCGCGGGGACCATGCTGGACATTCCCTCCCTGAACCCCGCTGTCGCCGGGGCGCTGGAAGCGGGGGAGGGGCGGATCCTTGTGGACGCCGGCGGAGACGACGCGGGCGCTACGGCCCTGGGGTGCTTTGCCCACCTGATCGGGCGGGAAGACTACGACATGCTGTATGTGATCAATCAGAGCCGCCCTCTGGCCTCCCAGCCGGCCGACGCCGCGCGCATTCTGGAGGAGATCCAGCGGGCCAGCCGGCTGGCCTGTACCGGTATTGTCAACAACACCCATTGGGGAGCCGGCACCACGGCCGAACTGATACGGGACAGCTTCCCCTTTGCCGCCGAGGTTGCGGCGCGCACAGGTCTGCCGGTGCGCTATACCCTTGCCGCAGGGGAGCTGGCGCCTGCATTGGCCGCATATAACGGGACGTCTGCGGCAGGGGATATTCTGCCCATCGATCTGCCGGTGCGACCGCCCTGGTAGACAAGCAACCGGCGACGGCTTTTATCCGTCCCTGTTGGCATAGATGTATTACGACTTAGGAGGTGTCGATGAATATGAAACGCGTGACCATCCGTGAGGATCGCTGCAAGGGCTGCGGTCTGTGCGTCAATGTATGCCCCAAGAAGGTGCTGGAATTGGCCAAGCACCGTTTGAACAGCAAGGGGTATCATCCGGCCGAGCCCGTGCGGGAAGAGGACTGTATTTCCTGCGCCATGTGCGCGACCATGTGCCCCGATGTGGCTATCAAGGTGGAAAAGGAGGATAAATAATGAGCGAGAAAGTTTTGATGAAGGGCAACGAGGCCCTGGCCGAGGCGGCCATCCGCGCCGGTTGCCATCATTTCTTCGGCTACCCCATTACGCCCCAGACTGAACTGGCGGCATATATGTCCAAGCGCCTGCCCAAGATTGGCGGCACCTATTTGCAGGCCGAGAGCGAGATCGCGGCCATCAATATGGTCCAAGGCGCCGGCGCCGCCGGCATTCGGGCCATGACCTCCTCGTCCTCCCCGGGCATCAGCCTGAAGGCCGAGGGCATTTCCTATATGGCCGGCGCCGACGTGCCCGGTCTCATCATCAACGTGCAGCGGGGCGGTCCGGGCCTTGGCGGCATTCAGCCCTCCCAGGCCGACTACTGGCAGGCTACCCGCGCCATGGGCCACGGCGACTTCCATATCCTGGTCTTCGCCCCCTCCACCGTACAGGAAATGGTAGACCTGGTGGCCGACGCCTTCGATCTGGCCGAGACCTACCGGATGCCGGCCATGATCTTAGCCGACGGCATGCTGGGGCAGATGATGGAGCCGGTGGTATTCAAGGAGCGGGACGCCCACAAGGCGATCGACAAATCCTGGGCGCTCACCGGCCATCAGAACAAACGGCCCCACAACATTGTCAACTCCCTCTTCCTCCAGGCGCCCGAGCTGGAAGGCAAGATCAAAGAGCGGTTCCAGCGGTATGAGAAGATCAAGGCGGAGGAGGCCCGGTTTGAGACCTTTATGGCCGAGGACGCCGATTACATAGTGGTGGCCTACGGCGCTACCGCACGGGTGGTCCAGGCCGCCGTCAAGGAAGCCCGGAGCCAGGGAATCAAGGCGGGCTGCTTCCGTCCCGTGACCCTGTGGCCCTTCCCTGAGAAGGCCTTAAAAGAGATGGCAAAGACCACCAAGGCTTTCCTGGATGTGGAGATGAGCATGGGCCAGATGGTGGACGACGTAAAGTTGGCCATCGAATGCAGCCGGCCGGTCCATTTCTACGGCCGCACCGGCGGCGTAATCCCTGAGCCGGCCGAAATCTTAGAGGAAATCAAGAAAATTGCGGGAGGTGTCAAGTAATGGCT
>DXVY01000082.1 GCA_019417145.1 Clostridiales bacterium | reverse complement strand
TAGGTCTGTTCACTTGATGGGGGTGGGCTTATCCCAGCAGCTCGGCGCAGGCGGCGGCGTCCAGCACGGAAACGCCGGTGTCCACGTCTTCGAACTCGGTCTCGCCCTGGAGAGCCTTGGCCGCAGTCATCATGCCCTCATAGCCCATCTTGTCGGGATTCTGCGCCATGGTGCAGAGCAGGGCGCCCTTTTCGATAAGGGCGGTGACCGAGTCGGACTTGTCAAAGCCAACGCCTATAGCCTCGCTGCTCAGCTCGTCAATGGCGTTGCCCACGCCCACGGTAGTACCCTCGTTGGCGCCGAACAGGCCCACATAATTCTGGGACAGGAAGTTGGTAGCAAACTCCTTGGCCTTAACCGCGTCGCCCTCGGCATACTGGTCCTCGCTGAGCACAAAATCGGTGCCCTCAAAAGCAGAACGGAAGCCTTCTACGCGATCCACGGTGGACTGGGTGGCGGCGTTAACGGTGATGACGCCGATATTGCCGGAGGTGACGCCCTTGTCGTTCAGGGCCTTGATCATCTCCTCACCGGCCATTTTACCGGCGGCCTTGTTGTCGGTAGCCAGGGTCTGGATACCCTCGAAGTTGGCGGGAGAGTCGACATAGATGATCTTTACGCCGGCGGCATCAGCGGATTTCAGAGCGTCGGTAATGGCGTCGGGGCCGTTGGCGGCTACCAGGATAACGTCCGCGCCGTCGGCGACAGCGTTGTTGACGCACTCGATCTGCTTGGCGTCTTCCTTCTTATCGGGGGCTGACCAGCTATATTCAATATTGACCCCATCGGCCTTCAGCTCTTCTACGGCCTGCTTACAGCCCTTGTCCACGTTCACCCAGTGCTGGTCCATCTGATCCATGGTGATCAGGTATACCTTGGCGGTATCCGAACCGCCGCTACCGCTGCCGCTGCCGCCAGAAGAGTCGGTGTCCTCGTTGGAGCTGCAGGCGCCCAGCATGGAAGTAGCCAAAATCGCCGCGAGTGCCAGTGCAAAAATTTTCTTTTTCATGTTGCATCCTCCTAAAAATATCTGTGTTTTCCACTAAAGGCTTAGAATGGTAAGCCTTGAGCTACAAAGGGCTGCTTCCCCGCCCCCGGCGGGATCCGGTGCGTTTGCCACGCCTCGCTGAAATCCCATCTCTCTCGTCCTTCCGGCGGTTTCCCGTCCTTACAGGATCGCCGAAGGGCCTATAGGGGATTTGCTCAGGGTGTGGCGGCGGGCTTTTTCCCTCCAGCCCCGGGGCTGCCGGTGCCGGTTCCTCCGCCCGTGGTGGATTTGGCCTTCCGCTTAAAGGAGAACTTGCCGCTGCGGACAACCACGTCCATGAGAACGGCCAGCACCACGATGATACCGATGATAATGTTCCGCAGGGCCACAGGAGCGCCGGCAAACTGGAGGCCGTTCTGGAGCACGCCCCAGATGGACGCGCCGATAACCGTTCCCAACAACAGGCCCTGTCCGCCCAGCGTGGACACACCGCCGATAACCGAGGCGGCAACCGCGTACAGCTCATATGTATTGCCCGCGTCCATGGTGCCGTTGCCGGTGGTAGCGCAGGTGTACAGTCCCGCGATACAGGCGCATATAGCCGAGACCACATAGGTCTTGGTGGTGGTGGAAATTACGTTGACGCCCGAAAGCTTGGCCGCCTCCACATTGCTTCCCACCGCATAGATATGCCGTCCCAGCCGGGTCTTATTCAAGATAAAGTTAAAAATGACCCAAAGCAGGATGGTGATCCAGACGATATGGTAGAAACTGAAGTTTCCAATCTTAAACAGCGTTCCGCGATAGAAAATGTCCCGGAACAGGTCGGCGTTTACCTTGGAGCCGATATCACCCGTGTTATAGTTGCCGTTGGCGATCTGGGCAATACCGCGGGCCACCGTCATGGTGCCCAGGGTGGCGATGAAGGGGGGCAGCTTGCAGCGGGCCACCAGTTCGCCGTTGATCACGCCCACGGCGATACAGCAGATAAAGGTGATCAGCACCGCCAGCCAGGGATTTACACCCTTGGTCATCAGGGTGGCCGATATCATACAGCTCATGCCCAGCACCGAGCCGATGGATAGATCGATGTTACCGGTTATCAGCACATAGGACTGGCCGATACCCACAATCAGAAAAGGCACGATCTGCCGCAGCAGATTGGATACGTTCATGGGACTGCTGAAATTGGAATTCATAAAGCTGAAAACGATAAATAGGATGGCCAGGCCCACCGTTACGGTGATGACCTGTCCCATGCCGCGCCGGGTAAAAAATCTTTTGACCACAGGTTATCCCTCCTTATGAGATCTTGCTTTCAAAGCGGGTTGCATATCCCAGGATTTCCTCCTGGGTCGTCTGTCGAGCGTAGACTTCGCCGGTGACCCGGCCATCGCACATGACGATGATCCGGTCGGCAATGCCCATGACCTCGGGCATTTCAGAGGACACGAAAACTACGCCGATCCCCTGCTTTTTCAGCTGATTCATCAGGTTGTATATCTCCACCTTGGCGGCCACATCGATGCCGCGGGTAGGCTCGTCGAAGATGACAACCCGGGAATTTCGGGCCAGCCATTTGGCCACAACCACCTTTTGCTGGTTGCCGCCCGACAGGCTAGCCGCGTCCACCTCGGCGTTGGGCAGTTTGATGGTCAGCGATTTTACCGCCTGTTCGGTCATGTCCGCCTCCTTTTTGCGGCCCACCACACCGAACCATTTTCCGCACAGGATATCCAGGTTGGGCAACGCGATATTTTCCCGGATGCTCAGCTTGGTGCACAGGCCGTCCTTCTTCCGGTCTTCCGGGGCAAGCACAAGCCCGGCCTTAATGGCGTCGGCCGGCCGGCGAATACGCAGCTTCTTGCCGTCCAGCACCACCTCGCCCGACTCCTTTTGATCCACGCCGAAGATGGCCCGGGTCGTCTCGGTGCGCCCCGCTCCCATCAGCCCGGCGATGCCCAATATCTCGCCCTCGTAAACCTTGAAACTCACATCCCGCACCATGCGGCCGGCGTTCAGGTGCTCTACGCTCAGGATCTCGCCGCCCTTTTGGCATTCTACGCGGGGGAATTTCTCCTTGATTTCCCGGCCTACCATGTTGGAAATGATCTCATCCATGGTAAAGTCCTTAAAATCTCCCGACGTTATGAACCGTCCGTCCCGCATGATGGTGACCCGGTCCACAATGTGCTGGAGCTCCTCCAGGCGGTGGGATATGTAAACAATGCCTACGCCTTCATCGCGAAGCTGCCGGATGATCTTGAACAGCTCGTCGATCTCCTTGGAGGTCAAGGCCGAAGTGGGCTCATCCATGATCAGCACCCGGCAGTTAAAGGAAAGCGCTTTGGCGATCTCCACCATCTGCTGTTTGGATACGGCCAGATTTCCTACCACCTGCGTAGGTGAGATATCAATGCGCAGGCGTCCTAACACCTCTTTCGCTCGGCGATTCATCTCCCGCTCGGAAAGCATACCGCTCTTGGTCAGCTCCCGGCCCAAAAAAATGTTTTCCGCAACCGTCAGATGAGAACACATGTTGAGTTCCTGATGGATGATGGAAACACCCATTTCCTGCGCTTTGCGGGGGGTCATGTCCCCGACCTCCTGGCCGAAGATGCGCACCGTCCCGCTGGTGCGGGTGTAAACGCCGCTCAATATCTTCATCAGCGTGGATTTGCCCGCGCCGTTTTCGCCCAGCAGGGCCATAACCTCGCCCGGCCGCAGGCGGAAGGATACATCGTCCAGCGCCTTTACGCCTGGAAATTCCTTGTCGATATGCTCCATCTCAACGATATATTCAGACATCCGTCCCACCGTCCTTCCCCAATAAATTTTGCGGCGCGAAATGAAAAAACCGCGGCGGCGGTTGCCCTATCGGCAATTTTTATCATATTTCACGATCCGCAGCCACTGGTTTTTGTCTACAAAGATAGTATACCTTTACCCGCCTGCTATTAAAAGGGGGCATTCTTTGTACGGTGGGGCGGTTTTTTTGGATTTTTTCGTGATTCAAAATATTATAAACGAAATTTAATCTAAAATTTTGTGCGCTTTTTACATTCCTGGCTATAAATTTCCTTTTTACCCCACGCCGCCCCCACCGCTTTATAGGCCATAGGCCGGGCCATAAGCCGAAAAAGCTGCCCCGGTCGCCCTAGGGGCGGCCGGAGCCGGCGTTACCTGGATTCTCCCGTACGGTCTCGCCAGCCTTCTCCGGCCAGCGCCGCGTCAAATTCCGATTTGCTAAACGCGCCCTTAATACAGCCGCGCTCAGACAGCAGCAGCCGGTCGGCCACGGCCAAGGCGTCCGGCAGGTTGACGGTAAGAATCAGCATGGCGATATTCTCGGACCGGATGCGCTGGAACAGATCCAGAATGTGGGCCCTGAGATAAAGATCCGTTTGGGCGAAGGGCTGGGCGCAGACCACCAGGCGGGGCCGCTGGAGCAGCACCCGATGGTATACGATATCCAGCCGGGCGCGCACCGGCAGAGACATAATATCCCTGGCAAAATCCGCCTTATCCAGCAGGTAGGCATATTCCCGTTGGACGCTTTTCCGAATACGGGCGCTTCTCCAGATGGACGGCAGCTTGCGGTCGGCGGTAAAGCAAAGATTGTCCAGCACGCTGAGGCCGGGGAAGATCATAGACTCGGCCGGGTTCTCGTCGATAAAGGCGATTCGGCCCGGGCGGCGCAGTTCGTCCTCCAAAGGGGCCCGATCAAAGAGCACCTCCCCCGCCTGGGGCGCGGCTCTGCCGGACAGCAGCTTCATAATATCCCGGATAACCCATCCGTCCCCGTCCTGCAACACCAGACTTTCCCCCTCCTTCAGATCGAAGGAAAGGCCCCGCACCCGCTCGCAGGCCACCCGACGCAGGCTCAACAGGCATTTCTGCCCCTCATCGGACAGACTGGGCTGCCGCCCTTCCCTCGCCCGACGCCGGAACAAGGGCTCGGCGTAGGACCGCATGGTCTTCTCGTTCATACGCGAACGGTCCAGCACGCCCAGGATGCGTCCGTCCTCCATGATGGCCGCCCGATCACAGCAGGAAAACATCTCGTCGTGCCGATTGCGCAGGTACAAAAAGCTCATACCCTTGGCCGCCAGCGTCCGCATCACCCGGTGAAACGCCCGCAGATCCGAGGGATTCAAATAATGGCCCAGGTTCTCCACCACAACCAGGCGGACGCCGGTGATATAGGCCTTCATCGCCGCGGTCACAAACCGATCGTAAAAGGACAGCTCGCGCACGTATCGGTCTGGGGCCAGCAGAATACCCGTTTCCTCGGAAATCCGGCGGACCTGCCGGTCCAGCACCCGCCGGTTCACCATCCATTTTTGATAGCCGCGGCGCACCACAAAAATATTTTCCGCTACGGTCAGGTTATCGATCAATCCGGTGGAATGGCCGATATAGGCTACTTTATTATAGGAGTAATCGCTCTTTTCATAGGTATTGACCTGCTTTTCCCGCATATATACAAACCCGTAATGCAGGGGGATATTCTGCTCCAACAGCCGAAGCAGAGCCTGCTTGCCGTGCGCATTGAGGCAGACGAGGCCGAAGATCTCCCCTTCAAAGATGTGCAGGCTCAAGTGGTCCAGCAGCGGACTGTCCTCCTCCAGCAGGGTGACCCGATCCAGCCGCAGCGCTTCTCTTTTCATAGACAACCTCCATCCCGGCAAGGCGGCGAACGGCCCTCCCCCTGGGAAAAACGGAGAAGGCGACTCTCGGCGGCGCGCCCGCATTATCCCTTACGGCCGGCGCCCCCTGCCCTTACAGGTCCACCTTGGAGATATGGGGCAGGGTAATCTCTACGTCGGTGCCGAGTCCCTGGGTGCTGTATATTTGGATACCGTATTCCTCTCCAAAGAGGAGCCTTAAACGATTGTTTACATTGACCACGGCGATGCCGCCCTTTTTCTCCCCGTCCGGCTGGATATAATCCAGGGAACAGATTTGCAGGCGCTCTTCCAACGCCCGCAGCTGTTCCTGCTCCATGCCCACGCCGTCGTCGGACACGGTGATAAGCAGCCGCTTCTCGGTCAGCTCCAGCTTGATGGTCAAAGTCCCCCGGCCCAGCTTGCGCTCAATGCCGTGGATAATGGAGTTTTCGGCAATGGGCTGCAAGGTCAACTTGGGCAGCCGGCAACGTTTGATTTCCGGCCAGTCGGCCCGGTCGAAAAGAATCTTTAGATCCAGTCGGTCGCCAAAACGAAATTGCTGGATACGAAAATAATTTTCCACATTTTCCAGCTCTTCCTCAACCGTTACGAAATTCTCCACATTGCTGATGGTATAGCGAAAAAAGGTCGCCAGGGCCTCGGTCATCTCAGCCACACTGGACAGCCCCGCCATCAGAGCCTCGCCCCGAATGCCCTCCAGGGTATTGTAGAGAAAATGAGGATTGATCTGATTTTGCAGCGCCAAGTATTGCGCCTGCCGCTTGCCGGCTCCAATAAGGGTTTCCTGGCTTAAAAAGACCCGCAGCTTTTCCATCGCCTGTTCCATGGCCAGATCGTAAGGGTTCTTCATATCGTAGACACCCTCCAATGTGTAGCCGGTAACAAACAGTTCCAGGAACTTCCGCGTCTGCCTGTAGGGACGAATGATCCAGCGAACCAGCAGGACCGCCGCCGCTAGACAGATTGCCGCCATGCCTATCGCCAGCCAAACGGATAGGGCGCCCCTGGCCGCACAATAAAACAAAAGAAGCAGCAAAACGGCCGTTATAGCGCCGGCCGCCACCGTCATCGCGGCGACGCGACGCACCAGATATCGCCATCTGTTTTTCATAACGGCATTCCTCCCGTCCTGATCTGCGTGATAGTAGCCCAACCGGCAGAGAACCCATCCCGCGCGGCTTACCGTAAAATACCCGGGCGCGGATGCACGGCCAGACGCGGGGGAGCCGGGCGGGACCGGAACCTGGAAAGCCCGGTAGCTGTACCGGAGGGGATAACCTGCCGAAAGGGCATAGGTGCCAAGCCAACTAAGGGAACCCTACCGCCCGGGTATACAACGATTGGAAGCGGGCACGGCCAAGCCAAAGGGGCCCTGTCCGAATGGTATAGCTACCGAGCCAACTAAGGAGCCTCCGCCACCCGGGTATACAACGATTGGAAGCGGGCACGGCCCCCAGCAGGTGCAGGGTCGCCCACCTTGTACAGCTACCGAGCCCGTAAGCCTCCCTTTTCCACCTAGCCACATAACGTCTGG
>DXVY01000081.1 GCA_019417145.1 Clostridiales bacterium | reverse complement strand
CCATTCCAGCAGCAAAGGCGAGACCCGCCGCATACGGGCCGCGTCCCGTTCACTAAAGATAGACGCCTGCATACATCCTCCTATTCGAACCACAGAGAAATATCATGCCCTTATCATATCACCATACGTCCTTCCAGGCAAGAAAAAAGCCGGCGGCTGTTTCGTGTTCAGCCGCCGGCGCGCTTTATGACTTTTTGGGGAAGCGCGGCTTGAAACGCTTGAGACGAAGGGCGTTGCTCACCACGCAGACCGAACTGAAGGCCATAGCCGCCCCCGCAAACATGGGACTGAGCAGCGGCCCTCCAAAAGCGTGGAACAGACCGGCGGCAAAGGGAATGCCGGCCGAGTTATACACAAAGGCCCAGAAGAGGTTTTCCTTGATGTTACGTATGGTGGCGCGACTCAGCGCGATGGCGGTGGGTACTTCGTTGAGATCGCCCTGCATGAGCACGATATCGGCCGATTCCACCGCTACGTCGGTGCCGGTGCCGATAGCCATGCCCACATCCGCCTGCGCCAGCGCGGGTGCGTCGTTGATGCCGTCGCCCACCATGGCTACCCTGGCGCCCTGGTCCTGTAGTTCCTTTACCTTTCCAGATTTATCTCCTGGGAGAACATCGGAAAGGACCGTATCCACGCCTACTTCCTCGGCAATTGTCGCCGCTGTCTGGGCATTGTCGCCGGTCAGCATGACCACCTTTATCCCCATATCCTTCAGCCGGGCGATGGCCTGTTTGCTGGTTGCCTTCACTTGATCGGCGGCGGCCATCAGTCCGCAAAGCTTTCCGTCAGCGGCGATATAGAGAAGGGTGCGGCCCCGACTGGATAGTTCGGCGCCGTCCTGCTTAGCCTCCGTCAGGTCCACGCCCGCCTCCTCCATAAGTTTGCGGTTGCCGGCCAGGATCCGTTTGCCCTCTACCACGGCGTCAATTCCCCGTCCCGGTACGGCCTGAAACGCCTCCGGCACGGAAAATTCCATTCCTTGATTCTCAGCCGCCGAGACGATGGCGCGGGCTATGGGATGCTCCGAGCCCTTTTCTGCCGAGGCGGTCATGCGGAGCAGCTCTTCTAGGTTCCAGCCCCCGTATACCTTGCTGTCGGTTAGCTCCGGCCGCCCTTCGGTTATGGTGCCGGTCTTATCCAGAACTACTGTATTGATTTTGTGCGCCGTCTCCAGCGCTTCGCCGCCCTTAATCAGAATGCCCAGCTCCGCACCCTTGCCGGTGCCCACCATAATAGCCGTGGGGGTGGCCAATCCCAGAGCGCAAGGACAGGCGATCACTAGAACGGATACAAATATATTCAGAACAAACTGAAAATCCTTGCCGGCGATGGCCCATCCCACGGCGGCAATCACGGCGATAGCCAGCACGATGGGAACAAACCAGCCGGAGACGATGTCGGCCATTTTGGCTATGGGCGCCTTTTTCCCCTGGGCGTCTTCCACAAGTTGAATGATTTTGGAAAGGGCCGTATCCTTTCCCACCTTAGTGACACGGCATTTGATCAGCCCTTCGCCGTTGATACTGCCGCCGGTTACGGTCGAGCCCGCCTGTTTTTCCACCGGCAGACTCTCGCCGGTGAGCATGGATTCATCCACGGAGGATATGCCCTCAATTACCTGGCCGTCCACAGGAATGGATGCTCCCGGCCGCACCAGGACCAGCATGCCCGGTTGCAGCCAGTCGACCGGCGTTTCGGTCTCGCTTCCGTCCTCCCCGATGACGATAGCGGTCTTGGGACGCAGGTTCATCAGCTTTTTTATGGCCTCGGAGGTTTTCCCCTTGCTGACTGCCTCCAGGTATTTGCCCAGCATTACCAGCGTGACCACAACGGCGGCCGATTCAAAATAGAGGGACATGACAAAACTGCGATCGCCGCCGGCAATTTTTATGAGGGCGTAGAGGCTGTACAAAAAGGCGCTGCCGGTGCCGATGGCCACCAGGGTGTCCATATTGGGCGCCCCGTGGAAGAGCGCCTTAATGCCCCTGGTGTAGAAGGTATAGCCGCAGGCGGTGACCGGCAGGGTGAAGCATAGCTGCACCAGGCCAAAGGCCAGGGGATGACTGTGCGGGTCTATAAAGCTCGGGATGGGAAGATGGAGAATGGGAAACATATGGGACATGGCGAGGTACAGGACCGGAAAAGCGAATATAATCGCGAGCAACAGCCGGATTTTCATAGATTTCCGTTCCCTTTCTGCTGCTGTGACCGCCGCCTTTTCTTCCACCTCTTCCGCCGGTAGGGCGCCAAAACCGGCCTTTTCCACTGCGGCGGTCATATGAGGCAGGCCGACCTTCTTCCCGTCATACTCAACAACCGCCTTGCCGGTGGTCAGGTTGACCGAGGCGCTTTTTACCCCGTCCAGGCGGGAGAGCACCTTCTCCACCCGGGCGGAACAGGCGGCGCAGTGCATGCCGGTTACCCGATAGGTTTGATTGGTCATGGCGTTCACTCCTTCTAACAACAATATGAGCCGGGCCCACCTTTATTATTTATATCTTAAAACAAATGGATTGATTTTGTGTGGGTTTGCATAGGCTTACTCTCATTATAACCCATTTTCCTAAAAATGTCATGGCCTTTTTTAGGATTCCATTCAGATAGGGACACAAGGTTTGTAGGATCAAAATGCCTAAATTTAAAATTTGTTTTTGTAAAGTTTTACAGAAATGTTTATTTGCAGGTTTTGCTAAAGAAAATCTGCCGGTTTCCATAGACAAATTGATTTTATTCATGTATAATACCAGTACATATTACAGATATGGGCTCTACCTTTTGGGTAGATTGCCGATTCTGTATATGGCGATGTGGACAGGCCGGTTTTTTCCGGCTTGCTCTATGTACTGCGAAAATAGGATTAGGAAAAGGAGTAATGCACAGTGAAAAACGGATTTTTGAAAAAATCCCTGAGTGCTGTTCTCTCCGCCGCCATGCTCTTGACGGTCACGCCCGCCATGCTGGCCGGCGCTGTCGACGGCGAGGTGGAGAATGAGCTGGGACTCGTCTGGCCCGACGCCGGCACGACCCAGTGGGGCGGCGAGGGAACGGTCCCCGAGTGGGCGCAGAACGCCACCCCGGATGAACAGCAGGCCACCATCGACGCCATCAACAAGGAGTACCAGGATCAAAAGGCCGCTGGGTACGATTTGGGCCAGATCGAGCATCCCGAATTTACTGGCAATGGCTTTAGCTCCTGGGCCGATATGGTTAACGTCCAGTTTGTGGGCGGCGACAACCAGGGCAACCCCTGGGGACAGACCAACCGCAACTGGGCCTGCATCATCGCTCCCTTCCCGGGCATGGCTTTCTCCGTAAAGGGAGAGGTCGTCCAGGCCTTTACCAATCCCAAGACGGCCATCAGCAACCAGTTTGAGTGGACCGATCCCCGCACGGGCGTGGCCCAGTACTGGCAGATGTTTGACGACGGTGAGTATTTCATCGGCCTGGACGGCACCGGCGCTGTGAACAATGGCTGGGGCTATGCGCCCGGCAGCACTCTGTCCGGCCCGGTTGTGGACGCCATGGTGCGTACCTATGCCGATTATGCCTATTATGAGGATTTCATCATCGGTATGACCGAGCAGGACGGCCAGGTGGACGAGAACGGTATTGTCTACCAGGAGTTCTTCGGCCCCGACAGCACGGGTAAGACCCAGCAGACGGATCGGCAGGATACGGAATATGGCAGCTTCGGCATCACCTACATGGTGGCCAAGAGCCAGGATGCCACTGACGTATATATCGTCACCGGCGATATTCTCACCGCCTGGGCTACCACTTGGGGCGATCCCACTTCCTCCAATCCCGACCGGTTCAGCGCTTCCGGCGTGCCCGTGGCCGACCAGGTGACCGATGAGGACGGCAATGTGTCCCAGGAGTTTGAAAAGGTTATCATCACGGTTTCTGCCGACGGTGAGACGACCATCCAGAGCAAGGACAACACCATGCAGGGTTTTCCAGGATGGCAACGACATCAATGTAGTCGTTCCCAACGGCACCAATGTCACTGCTTTGACGCCCACCTTTACCATTGACGAGCAGGCAACCGCCCAGCCCGCCTCCGGCGTGGCGCAGGATTTCACCGATCCTGTCCCCTACACGGTTACCTCCGGCGCCGGTGAATCCAACGTTTATACCGTAACCGTTTCCGTAGCCCCCGCGACGCCCGATCCGGACGATCAGGCGGCGGCTGACGCGGTTATGGAGCAGATCAACGCTCTGCCGGCATATGACGACATCTATCTCAACGATCGGGAGACGATTGCAGCCGCCCGCGCCGCTTACGAGGCCCTGGAGCCCCTGCAGAAGATCATCATTGTCAACGATCTGGATAAGCTGACCGAGGCGGAGCAGGCCATCGCCAATTTGGAGGCCAATCCCCTGCGTGTAGCCATGGTGGGCGACAGCATCACCGAGGGCGCCGGTGCCTCCAATAGCTATAGGAACTATGTTTCCCAGGCTGCTGCTATCCTTGGTGATGAATTTGACGTTCTCAACGTGGGCCGCGGCGGCATGACTCTGATGTCCACCCCCGAGGCCTATACCAATACCGAGCAGTATCAGCAGGGCCTGGATTTCAATCCCGATATCGTAACCATCATGCTGGGCACCAATGACGGCAAGGATCGTTACTGGGGCATGTACAGCGAGACCCAGTACAATGCCGCGCAGTTTGAGGAGGAAATGACCGAATTGATCAATTCCTACCGCGAGCTGCCCAGCCGCCCGATTGTCTTTGTGGCTACCTCCCCGACGGTATACGGCAAGCAGGTTGACACCATCGACAACAAATACGTGACCGAGATTGTTGAGGTCCAGAAGAAGGTAGCCGCTGATATGGGCTGCCCGGTCATCGATATCAACACCTTTACCCAGAATCATAGCGAGTGGTTTGGCGACGGCGTACATCCCAATGATGCCGGCTATGCCGAGATCGCTAAGGAATTTGCCGCTGCTGTAGCCGAGGTCAATAAGGCTGAGCTGGATACCATCCAGGTGGGCGAGATGACCATTGAAGTGGAGAGCGGCTTGACCGAGTACACCGGCTTTATCCCCGAGGGAACCGAGATACCTGAGATCATCGTCGAGGGCGCTTATGGCGCTACCTATGAAATAGGCGAGGTTTCCGATCAGCTGCCCTCTTCTGTGGAAATCACGGTCTACAGCAAGAATGGAAACTACAGGAATACCTACACCCTCAATCTGGAGCAGGGAGAGATTCCGGTGACCATCGTTCCCGGCGACCTGGACAATGACGAAGAGGTTACCATCGCCGACGTGATGGAGGCCTGCAAGGTTATGGCCCGTGAGTCTGCGGGTACCGATCCGTCGGATGACGAAATCAAGCGCGGCGACCTTGACGGCGACGAGGAGATCACCATTGCCGACGTCATGGAAATCTGTAAGATTCTGGCCCGCCAGTAATCATCCGCAGCAGCTTTTACCAAAATAGCATGGGAGCCGACCCCCGCGCGGGGGCCGGCTCCTTTTTTTGTATGGAACATAAGGATTCTGTTTTTTCTGATAAGGTATATGGGGATGATCTCGTCTATCCGGTTTCCAAGGCGATTCGAATAAGGCCTACAGGGGGTATAGCAGAAA
Source organism: Clostridiales bacterium (assembly GCA_019417145.1). GTDB lineage: Bacteria > Bacillota > Clostridia > Oscillospirales > Acutalibacteraceae > Howiella. The sequence goes on along the minus strand of DXVY01000081.1, from coordinate 1,676 downwards.
CGGCCAGGTGTAAATGCAGTAGCCCAGCCCGTATACAGGTCGGTTCCACCAATCGTACTCCTGTTCAGGCACGTCCAATTCGTGTGCTCGCGGAATAACACAGGGACATGAAGGAGCGGGTAATAGAGAGACCAGGTCTGAAGAGCCGGCCACTATTTGCTTATGCGCAGAAAAAAGGCATAAGTCGCTGTTCTGCTTCAGCGGCCTATGCCTGTGCTGCCTTTTATTTATCTGAACGGTTAAAAGAGATTTGAAACTGTGCATTCTCTTCCTGGCCTTCTGCTTTATCCCATGTGAACCGAATGGAGGAAAAGGCGTCATACATAAAATCGTTGAATTGAAGGGTCAGGATGGCCTGATTTGTACCTTCCGAAAAGGTGCCGTCGCCGGTCAGAAGGGATGTATCCGATTGCCGGGTCAGTTGGGCATCTTCCAACACAGACGGTTGGGCGGCCAAGCGGTGAAATAAGTCCCCCTTATCTGCTTCCTTGTCACTGATGACGCCGTTTAGGGTCATGGCGTATGAAAGGGAAGGCAGCCCGGCGGGTTGTTGCAGTGTTAAGGCCAAATTGTAATAGTATAACCGGAAATTGTCCACCCGCACCGCTTGCGCTTCGACCAGACCTGTCTGGGTATCATAAACCAGGGTGTAGGAGCGGGGGGCGTACAGGACTACCGACTGTTTGTTGTCGTAATGCTGTGCGCTGTAAGGCACGGTCAATATATCCAGCCTGCGGATCCCCTTTTCTCCGCCGTCGGCAGCGCACATGCCCAGGGATATACAGGCGTCGCTTTCGCAGACGGTGGGTTTTTGGGATTCAAATACACCGTCCTCCGGCTGCAAAAGGGAGGCCGCTGTGGGATAGCTTTCCCGGAAATCCGCGTTCCATGCCAACGGGCCCTCGTTTGCCGCCAGGCATAGCCGATATAGTTCATTGGCCGCTAAAATGTCGTCATCGGGCGGGACCGGCGGTTCATCCATAGGCGTTTCAACGGCCTGAAGACTGTGAAAGCTGCCGGCTGTATAATCAAAATTTGTGCGGACCTTTTCAGGCTGACTGGCTAGAGTCCAGATCACAAACCCGATGACCAGCAGGGTAGTGAGGGCAAAGGTGATATTGGATATTAGCCGTTTGCGCGGACTCATTTCCTGATCATATGGATTGGCTTTTGACAAGTTGTCATCACACTCCTATTCCTTGCTTTCCAACAGATTGGAAAGGGCGGCAAACTGTTCTAGCGTCATCCCTTCGGCCCGCACCGACGGGGGGATACCCAGTTGCTCCAAAGCCTGCAGCAGGCGTTCCTTCTCGACCCCGGCCATGGTTGCCGATACAGAGTTGACCAAGGTTTTTCGCCGCTGGGCAAAGGCGGAACGAATCAGCGCAAAGAAGGCCTTTTCATTTCGCACCTGCACCGGCGGACAATCTCTTATATCCAGCTGCATGACGGCGCTTTCCACCTTGGGCGGCGGCATAAAGGAGCCGGGGGAAACGGTGAACAGGATTTGCGGCCGCGCATAATAGGCCACCGCTGCGGTTATCGCCCCGGCTTCCCGGGAGCCCGGACGGGCGCAGAGCCGCAGGGCGGCCTCCTTTTGCACCATAACCGTAATGGAACGGACGGGCAGGCGGCTTTCCAGCAGGCGCATGAGCAGAGGAGAGGTGATATAATAG
>DXVY01000080.1:6436-7306 GCA_019417145.1 Clostridiales bacterium | reverse complement strand
AGATTTATTGTTCGTTTTGTCCTGCCAACCTCGATAGAATAAGGCTTTTCAGCACTTTCCGCATTATCAGTTTCATCGTATTTTTTGATTTTCTCAAAGGTCGAAAAGCTATGTACCTTAAAACCAAAAACCTCACGCTTGTCCTCATATTTGATAGATTGGAACATTTCCGTTGCTTCTGTAGGTACAGAAGAACTGGGACATTTGGAAATGATAGGTGCAATTGTGTATCAATTGACCAGGAACCTGTCCATAAAGGAGATCAAGGACAGCGGCTTTGATACCTACTTTGTGGATCACACCACCGGTATCTATCCGCAAGCCGCCTCCGGCACACCTTTCACCGCCGCCTATCTGCAATCCAAGGGCGATGTAATCACCGATCTGCATGAGGATCTAGCCGCTGAGCAAAAAGCCCGCACTACCTACGACAATATCCTACGTTTCTGCGATGACCCGGACGTCAAGGACGCTATCAAATTCCTGCGCCAACGGGAAATCGTGCACTATCAGCGTTTCGGCGAAGGGTTACGGCTGGCAATCGACCGGCTGCATTCCAAAAACTTTTATGCTTTCAACCCCTCGTTCGATAAATGACTTCATTTTCCTCTCGCCACATCAAACAAACAAGGCTATTACAAAACGGACGGCTGAACAAAAGCCGTCCGTTTGGAGCGTTTATCGCCTGTATTTTCAGGCCAAAGTTTTTCTCTATAGAGTAAGCGCATGCGGCAAAGCGCGCCGCATGCGCCAAAAACGTCAGGAAAGCTCCAGCTTTCCGGTATAAAGCTGATAATAGGTGCCTTTTTCCTTGATCAAATCCTCGTGGGTGCCTCGCTCGATAATTCTTCCGTGCTCCAGCACGATGAT